>JARRNI010000021.1:0-15527 GCA_037385125.1 Pseudolabrys sp. | reverse complement strand
GTTTCTGCAAGCGCCGGGGCTGGCTTGCTTTCAAGTCCTATTCCAAGATGGGCAACTTCCAAGATGGGCAACGCCATGAACCCGCTTGCCGCTATCGGCCAGACTGAAGACGAAGTCTTGAGCGGCGGCGCTTCCGACGAGGCACTGGAGCGCGCCGCCGTGGCGCGGGCGGCTGCTGTGCCGGGCTCCTTCAGCTTCTGCACCAGCGTCTATGTCTGCCCCTGGTGGTCGCCGCCGGCAGCAAGCGGGCGCGGCCCGCGGTAATCCGGGTGAAATCAGCCGCGCTCTCGCGTCGCCGCGGTGCGCTGTTTACGCGACATTAAGCTGTATTCACACGTTACGGGGCACCCCCGCGCGTTTTCACGCGTCCTTAAAGCCTGGCTCTTAAGGTTATTTCTCGGCGTTGCTTGCGCACGCCGGGCAGTTTGCCTTTGCCTCTGGAGAAAGCGAAGGCGCCGCCGCAAAGGGGGGACCGCCATGAAGACGCTGGATATGCAGGGCAATTCGTACGACTGGGTGGTCGAACAGGGCCGCGTTCTGCAAGACCTGCCGGCCAACGACGCCGCAGTTTTCCACGCCGCCTATTGGGAGCGCCAGCACAACAAGTGGCCGCAAGGCCTGCTGGCGGGTACGGCGCTTGCGGGCCTGCGCCAGCGGCGCTGACACTTTCACCACGCGTTAAGCTCAATTCGGCCGGCCGATTTTTTCCGTCATCCCGACGGGCCGCCCCCTTGGCAACGTCCCGGAATGAAGCGAATCGCCTTAGATATTGCCGGTCAAGTGAAGGATGGTGCCGATCACCGCGCTCGTCGAGACCTTGATGAACCGCGACACGAAGTCGAGATTCAGGTGAAACTGCGAGCCGAGCAGCGGCAACAGGATGATGAGCGCGATCAGGATCACGATCCCGTAAGGCTCGAGCCGCGCGAGCTGCTTGCCACATGCGGCGGGTAGCAGGCCGACGGCGATGCGCCCGCCATCGAGCGGGGGCAGCGGGAACAGGTTAAACACCGCCAGCAGCACATTGAGCACGAGGGCGTTCTCCAGGTTCAGCTTCACCCATTGGGCCGCGGTAGGGGGCAGATAGACGACGAGGTGAAAGCACAGCGCGCTGATCACCGCCAACGCGATATTCATGCCTGGCCCGGCCGCCGCCACCAGCACCATGCCGCTGCGCGGGTTGCGCAGCGCTCGGAAATTCACCGGCACCGGCTTGGCATAGCCGAACAGAAACGGGGCGCGCGCGAGCAAGAGCAGCGCGGGCAGGATGATGGTGCCGAAGGGATCGATATGCCGGACTGGATTGAGGCTGACCCGCCCGAGCCGGGACGCCGTCTCATCGCCCAGGAAGCGAGCGACATAGCCGTGCGCCGCCTCATGAAAGGTGATGGCGATCAGAACCGGCAGCAGCCAGACCGAGACGATGTAAAGCAGTTGCATGCTGCGCTGTGTAGCCGGAAATGGCGCCCGGCGCCATCGGCACGGCCGGCAATTTGCCGCACTGCGTCAGCCGCCGCCGGCAAGAGCCGCCAGCCGGCCGCCGAGGTCCCGCACGAGATCCGCCGCTGCCGCCGCGTTGCTGCAGCAATACCACAGCCCGGTGAGACAGGCCGCGCGGCAGCGTGAGCGGCCACCGGCAGCGCCGTAGAACCGGTTGACGGCAGCGGCGAGCGCGTCCGACGTCTCCGCGACATTGACGGAAGCCGCTGTGACCACGCAGCGGATGTCGTTGCGGTTTCTGAACCAGTGCTGGGACAGGCCGGCGATCTTCCTGCCCGCGACGGCGAGATCATAGTTTCCCCTACAATAGGCGCTGGCGACGGGCCCACTCCGCGCAGCGATTCCAAAACCATGCAAGGCGGCTTGAATGAGCGCGCTCAGCGCCTCGTACTTGGCATTCATGGTAGCACCGGCAAGGGCAGGCTCCACCGTCGCGAGCTCGAGGGTCCCAGGCCCGACCGGACAGGCGCCGCCGCCGCTCCTGCGCGCGACGACCGGCCAGCCAACTGAAGCCATCTGTGCGGCGGACTCGTGGAAACCGGGCAGGCGCGTGTCCTGCCGCGTGACCAGCAGGGCCCGTTGCGAACGCCAGATCAGCAAGGCGGGAACGGCCGCTTCGTGCGCGATCTCGTCGGCAACCTGTTGCATCCGCGCCAAGCCCATTTTGGCGGGCAGAAGCTGCGCAAGACGCACGGTCCGCCACCCACCGGCTGCGCCGAAGGGCGGCAGCCGGTGCTCTCTCTCGCGCGCCAGCGTATTCAAGTCTCAGGCTTCTTCGATGCGGCCGAGGATCGTTCCCGGCCGCACCACGCCATCTTTCGGCACTAGGATATGCAAGCGCCCCGCCGCCGGTGCGGCGATCTCATAGGTGGTCTTCTCAACCATCAGCTCGGCGACCGTCGCGCCGGCCTCAACCGTGCCGCCGTCGCGACAGAACC
This sequence comes from Pseudolabrys sp., assembly GCA_037385125.1. Taxonomy (GTDB): domain Bacteria; phylum Pseudomonadota; class Alphaproteobacteria; order Rhizobiales; family Xanthobacteraceae; genus Pseudolabrys. Next base: position 13,089 of record JARRNI010000021.1, on the reverse strand, counting down.
AGTTCGCCACGATGCCTTCGGGCACCTTCTGCGTGTCCCAAAGCCCTTCCGGTACCGCGACGTCGGCCACGATCAGGCTGCCTTCTTGCTGCCTTTGCCGAGCATTTCGTGCACCGCCGTCGCGATCTTTTCGGCATTCGGCAGCGCGAACTGCTCCATCGGCCGGGAATAGGGGATCGGAATGTCCGGGAAGGCGATCCGCCGCGGCTTGGCCTTCAGGACGGACGCATCGTTTTCCACCACCGACGCGATGATCTCGGCGGTCAACCCGAAGCTCTTGTAGTCCTCATCGACGACGAGAAGCCGGCCGGTCTTGGCCACCGAGTTGAACACGGTCTCGCGGTCGAGCGGTACCAGCGTGCGCAGGTCGATCACTTCGGCCTCGATCCCCTCCTTAGCCAGCGCCTCGGCAGCTTCCACCGCGCGATGCACCATCATGCTGATGGTGACGATGGTCACGTCCTTGCCCTGACGCACGACCTTGGCCTTGCCGAACGGCACCGCATAGGCGTCGTCCGGCACCTCCGTCACCGCCGCCTCGGGCGAGGCCATCCAGGCGAGCCCCTGCAGGCCCTTGTGGAACATGAAGAACACCGGGCTGTTGTCGCGGATGGCCGAGATCATCAGGCCCTTGGCGTCGTAGGCATTGGAAGGGGCGACCACCTTGAGGCCCGGCAGGTGCGCGAAGGTGGCATGCAGCGTCTGCGAATGCTGGCCGGCGTCGCTGTAGCCGCCGCCGGTCGCCGTCATGATCACCATGGGCACCGTGCAGTTGCCACCGGAGAAATAGTTGTTCTTGGCGGCCATGTTGTAGATCGCGTCCATGCAGACGCCGAAGAAGTCGACGAACATCAATTCGACGATTGGGCGCATGCCCGACATGGCGGCGCCGACGCCGGCGCCGATGAAGGCCGTTTCCGAGATCGGCGTATCGCGCACGCGCTCCTCGCCGAACTCGTCGAGCAGGTCGGCGGTAGCGCCGAAGATGCCGCCATACTTGGCGATATCCTCGCCCATCACGAACACGTTCGGGTCGCCGCGCATCTCCTGGGCGATGGCTTCGGATATGGCGCGCGACATCGTGAGAATTCGATTGCTTGGCATTTCGTCCTCCCGTTGCTTGCCGTGAGGCGCCTGCGAAAGCGGGCAAGCGGTTATGCTGCGAAGACGTGCTGGAGCGCTTCCTCCGGGGCCGGATAGGCGCTCTCGCGCGCGAAGGCGATGGCGCCGTCGACCTCGGCCTTGGCTGCGGCGAGGGCTGCATCGGCCTCGGCCTTGCTCACCTGGCCGCCGTCGATCATCTGCTTGCGCAGCCGCTCGATCGGGTCCTTGGCCTTGAGCGAGGCCACTTCGTCCTTCGGCCGGTAGACTTCCGGGTCGCCCTGGAAATGGCCGTAATAGCGGTAGGTCGCGATCTCGATCAGGGTCGGGCCACCGCCGGCGCGGGCGCGCTCGACCGCGGCGCCGGCGACCTCGAAAATCTTCAGTGTATCGTTGTCGGCGATATGGACGCCGGGCATGTTGTAGCCGGCCGCGCGCACGCTATTGTCGGCCACCGCCGTCGCCTTGTCTTTCGGCACCGAGATCGCCCAAGCATTGTCCTCGATGACGAAAATGACGGGCAGCTTCCACAGCGCCGCCAGATTGAGCGCCTCGTGAAAGGCGCCCTGATTGGCGGCGCCTTCGCCGAAATACGAGACGGCCACGGCGCCGGTCTTGCGCATCTGGGCGGCAAGCCCCGCGCCCACCGCCGGCCCGGTGCCCTCGGCGATGATGCCGCTGCAGCCGAAATTCACCTTCGGATCGAATAGGTGCATGTGGCCGCCGCGGCCGCCGCCAAGGCCGGTCTCCTTGCCGAAGATCTCGGCGGTCATCTTTTTGAGGTCGACGCCCTTGGCGATGGCGATGTGATGCGGCCGGTGCGTCGCCGTGACGGTGTCTTCAGGCTTCAAGTGGATGCAGACGCCCGCCGCGCAGGGCTCCTGCCCGGCGGCCAGATGCATCTCGCCGGGCACGGTCCCGGCGCCGATGTCGAATTTTGGCGTTTTGCCTTCCATGTAGACCGCGGCCATGGTGTCTTCGTAATAGCGGGCCTTGGCCATGGTGCCGTACATCCACAGCAATTGGTCTTTGCTTGGAGTCATGGGACGTCCTCCCTCGGCGCTGATTTTTGATTTTTTGTTTATTGAAAAAACTAGCAGCGGCGCCGCTCAATTTCAAATTACTTTTCCTGGCGTACGCACACGGCGTGCGTTTGCCGCCTTATTGCACAGCAGCGCGGCCGGGAAATGCACGGCTACCCTCAGTCGCTGCTGTGCCCCATCATCGTGCCGGGCCAGTGCTGCCGCATCGGCATGTGCGGCGCAGGCGCCGTCGCGGGCTGGGGCGCCTGCTGCAAGGCCGCAAGCCGGGAGCGTGCTTCTTGGCGGTGCGGGCTGGCGGGAAACTTCTTGAGGAATTCCTCGAACAGGCCGGGCGCGTGCGAGTCCTTGATGCTGAGCCAGAACACTTCGTCGGGGGCGAGGCCGCCGGACGGGCTCTTGGCGGCGGGCGCGGGCAGGGGGGCGGCGGCAGGCGCTGGCGCTTTCGATGAGAGCCCGGCGGCATACAGCGCGTCGGCGGTGAGATCGCGCAGGCCCGCGAGGCCGCCGCGCTCATAGCCGGCACCAATCGCCAGCAGCACGGCCGGAATGGCGAGGACCGCTGCCAGTATGCGGAGCTTGTTGTTGAATGGCATTGCGGTATGCCTCGATCAATCTGCGCATCGTCCCAATAGGCTGCCGGCGGCGCAGCCCGTTGATTTGCGTCAAGGCCGCAGCGCTAGCCGCTCAGCGCCACGCCCAGCCGTCCCGCCATGTCCTGGACGAACTGCCAGGCTACGCGGCCCGAGCGCGCGCCGCGCGTGGTCGACCATTCCAGTGCGTCGCGGCGCAACGCCTCACGGTCGGCCACCGGAATCTCGTAATGCGCCACATAGGCATCGACCATGGCGAGGAACTCGTCCTGGCTGCAGCGGTGGAAGCCGAGCCAGAGTCCGAAGCGGTCGGACAGGGACACCTTCTCCTCCACCGCCTCGCCGGGATTGATCGCGGTCGATCGTTCGTTCTCCACCATGTCGCGCGACAACAGGTGCCGCCGGTTGGAGGTGGCGTAGAAGATCACGTTGTCCGGCCGGCCCTCGATGCCGCCCTCGAGCAGCGCCTTCAGCGACTTGTAGGAGGTGTCGTCGGCGTCGAAGGAAAGGTCGTCGCAGAACACAATGAAGCGCCACGCGGCGTCGCGGATCAGCGCCATGAGTTGCGGCAGGCTCTCGATGTCCTCGCGGTGGATCTCGATCAGCTTGAGCTGCCCGCGCGCGCTGTTCCGCGCGAAGGCTGAATTGACCGCGGCGTGCGAAGCCTTGACCAGCGACGACTTGCCCATGCCGCGCGCGCCCCACAGAAGCGCGTTGTTGGCGGGCAGGCCCTTGGCGAAGCGCTCGGTGTTCTCCATGAGCACATCGCGCACGCGCTCGATGCCCTTGAGCAGCGACATGTCGACGCGGTTCACCCGGTTCACCGGCGCCAGCCGGTTGCCCTCCGGGTACCAGACGAAGGCATCGGCGGCGGCGAAGTCGGGCAGGATAGTCGGCTGCGGTGCCAGCCGCTCCAGGGCGGCGGCGATGCGCGCGAACAGTTCGGTTCCCGCCGCCGGGTCGGCTGCCGCCGGCTTGCCCCGTTTGGCCTTGGCGGGTTTCGACTTGGCAGGTTTCGACTTGGCGCCCTTGGCGGGCTTAGCCGACTTGGGCTTTGCGGAACCGGGCTTGGAGGATTTGGCCATCGGGCAGATGCTTTCGGAAAATGCGCTGCTCTTAACCGGGCCACGCATCGCCCGCAAGCCGCCCCGGCGAGGGGCCAAAAACCGCCGTTTTTGAGGGAGATAGCGCCGTTGCAATTGGGCGGGCGGCCGCTATAGTCCGCGCGAATTTGTTTGCGGCGGGCGCCGGCCTCCTTAGTCAGGGACGCCCGGTTCACCCGACAAGCAACCGAAAGTGAGGATTGGCGCGATGTTCGTTACGCCAGCGTTTGCGCAAGGGTCGCTGTTCGGCGGCGGGGGAGCCGGCGGCGAGGGCGGCCTGCTGGTGTCGCTGCTGCCGTTCATCCTTATCTTCGTCATCATGTATTTCCTAATCCTGCGCCCGCAGCAGAAGCGCGTGAAGCAGCACCAGGAAATGGTCAAGAACGTCAGGCGGGGCGACACCGTCATCACCAATGGCGGCCTGATCGGCAAGGTCACCAAGGTCATCGATGACGACCAGATCGAGATCGAGATCGCGGACGACGTGCGCATCCGCCAATTGCGGTCGATGCTGACCGACGTCCGCGCCAAGGGTGAGCCGGTGAAGGACGAGGCCGCCGCCGGCTAAAGCCGGCGCTCACTCGTCGCTGAAACCGCCCAAGAATCGGGCCAAAAGAAGCGGGCCAAAAAGAAGCAGGCCAAGTCGGGACGTCATGCTGTATTTTACGCGCTGGAGGGTGGCGGCGATTCTGGGCACGGTGCTCATCGTCGTGCTGTTCGCCGTACCCAATTTCCTGCCCAAGGGCGCGACGGCGAGCTTACCGGCATTCCTGCAGCGCCACATCGTGCTCGGACTCGACCTGCAGGGCGGCTCCTATCTGCTGCTCCAGGTCGACACCAAGTCTGTACGCAAGGAGATGCTGGATAACCTGCGCGACGACGTGCGCCGCGTGCTGCGCGAAGCGCGCATCGGCTATACCGGCCTCCTGGTGCGCGGCAACGCCGTCGAGGTCCATATCCGCCAGGGCCACAATTCGAACGAGGCGGAGGCCAAGCTGCGCTCCCTGGTGCAGCCGCTCGGCGGAATCCTCAGTGCCACCGGCCACAACAATATCGACATCACCAGCGGGCCGAACCGCTTTTTCCGCCTCGCCGTCACCGACCCTGCCATGCTCGAGCGCGTGCGCCAGGCGGTCTCCCAGTCGATCGAGATCATCAGCCGCCGCATCAACCAGCTCGGCACCGTCGAGCCGCTGATCCAGCGCGAGGGCAACGACCGCATCCTGGTTCAGGTGCCGGGCCTGCAGGACCCCACCCGGTTGAAAAAGCTGCTCGGCAAGACCGCCAAGCTCGACTTCCGCATGGTCGACACGTCGGTGACGCCGCAGCAGGCCCTGCAAGGGCACCTGCCGCCCGGCGACGAGGTCCTCTACAGCCAGAGCCAGCCCAAGCAGCCCTATGTGGTGGAAAAGCGCGTGTTGGTCTCCGGCGGCGACCTGACTGACGCCCAGCCCGGCTTTGATCCGCGCACCAACGAGCCGATCGTCTCGTTCCGCTTCAACACTTCCGGCGCGCGCAAGTTCGCCACGGTCACCGAGCGCAATGTCGGCAAGCCCTTCGCCATCATCCTCGACAACCAGGTGATTTCGGCGCCGGTGATCCGCGAGCCGATCCTCGGCGGCTCGGGCCAGATTTCCGGCCATTTCACCGTGCAGAGCGCCAACGACCTCGCCATCCTGCTGCGCGCCGGAGCGCTGCCGGCGCCGCTCACCATTGTCGAGGAGCGCACGGTCGGCCCAGGGCTTGGTGCCGACTCGATCGCTCAGGGCAAGATTTCGTCCTATGTCGGCGCCGCCATGGTAGTGCTGTTCATGCTCGTGACCTACGGTCTGTTCGGCGTGTTCGCCAATATAGCGGTGCTGATCAACGTGGCCATGATCTTCGGCGTCTTGTCGATGCTCGACGCCACGCTGACCCTGCCCGGCATCGCCGGCATCGTGCTCACCGTCGGCATCGCGGTGGATTCAAACGTGCTGATATACGAACGAATACGCGAGGAGGTGCGGGCGGGGCGCTCGCCGATCAACGCCATCGACGCCGGCTTCTCGCGCGCGCTCGCCACCATTCTTGACTCCAACATCACCACCTTCATCGCCGCCGCGGTGCTGTTCTATATCGGCACCGGCCCGGTGCGCGGGTTCGCGGTGACGCTCGGCGTCGGTATCCTCACCACCGTGTTCACCGCCTTCACCCTGACCCGCCTGATCGTGGCCTTCTGGGTGCGCTGGCGGCGTCCGCAACACGTTCCGATCTAGGAGGGCCAAACGTTGCGGTGGCCTCTGCTTCGCATCGTCCCCGATGACACCCGCTTCGACTTCATGCGCTTCCGGCGCATCAGCTTCCCGTTGTCGGCGGCGATGTCGATCCTGGCGATCACGCTCTACTTTTTCCATGGCCTGAATTTCGGCATCGACTTCAAGGGCGGCCTGCTACTCGAGGTGAAGACGCAAGCCGCGCAGGCCGACCTCGCCAAGATGCGCGCGACGCTCGGCGGCCTCGGGCTCGGCGAGGTGCAGCTGCAGCAGTTCGGCGCGCCCGACGACGTGCTGATCCGCATAGCCGAACAGCCGGGTGGCGATGAAGCGCAGCAGGCGGCGATCAACAAGGTGCGCGCCAATCTCGGCAAGGGCATCACCTACCGCCGGGTCGAGGTGGTGGGGCCGAGCGTATCGAAGGAGCTCTTGTCCTACGGCACCATCGGCCTGGTTTCGGCGATTTTCTGTATTCTCATATACTTATGGTTCCGCTTCGAGTGGCAGTTCGCGCTCGGCGCCATGATCGCCAACGTGCATGACTTGGTGCTCACCATCGGCTTCATGTCACTCACGCGCATCGATTTCGACCTCACCAGCATCGCGGCGCTGCTCACCATTCTCGGCTATTCGCTGAACGACACGGTCGTCATCTACGACCGTATCCGCGAGATGCTGCGGCGCTACAAGAAGATGCCGATGCCGGAGCTGCTCAACGCCTCGGTCAACCAGACCCTTTCCCGCTCGGTCATCACCCACTTGACCGTCAGCTTGGCGCTGCTGTCGTTGCTCCTGTTCGGCGGCCAGGCGATCCACTCCTTCACCGCCACCATGATGTTCGGCGTGGTGCTGGTCGGCACCTACACCTCGGTGTTCATCGCCTCGCCCATGCTGATCTATCTCGGCGTGCACAGCCGCGAGTCGCTTGCCCGCGGCTCGGGCGGTGGTGGCGGCGGCGCGGCGGCCGAGGAGGGCCAAGAGCCGGAAGAACCGGGACGAGAGGCTCAGCCGCCGGCAGCAGTCGAAGCGGTGCCGGCCGAGCCCAAGGCGACTGAGCCGGCAACCGCCGCGCCAAATCCGTCGCGCAAGCAGTCGCCGCCGCGCAAGCGCCAGGCGCGGCGGCGCGGCCGCCGCTAATTATGACGGGCGGCTTCGGAGCCGACGCGCCGCATCTGCCCACGCCTGCGCTCATCGAGACCTACGGCAATGACGGATTCCGCTTCGCCGGCATGTCGCATCGCGGCTCACTGCTATGCTTTCCCGACGGCATCTGGGCCTGGCCGGTCGGCGCCGTCAGCGAGCTGAGCGAGGCGCTGCTCGAGCCGGCGCTGGCGCGGGCGCAACAGCTCGATTTCTTCCTGATCGGCGGCGGCCGCGATCCTTTCCTGCTGCCGGAACGGTTGCGCGTGCGCTTCCGCGCCGCCGGTCTGTCGGTCGACGCCATGGCGACGGGAGCGGCGGTGCGCACCTACAACATCCTGCTGGCGGAGAACCGCCGCGTCGGCGCCGGACTGATCGCGGTGGATTAGTTGTCATTCCGGGGCCGGAGCCCGGAATTTAGAGCCACTTTGAGAAGCCGTGCCGGACCGCTCTGGATTCCGGGTTCGCGGGCTTGCGCCCGCGCCCCAGAATGACCTGATTAGTACCATGCCTTCCGCCTTCGACCATTGCGCCGCGCTAGTGCGCGAAAAGGACCGCGACCGTTATCTGGCCACGCTGTTCGCGCCGACGGAGCGGCGGCCCGCGCTGCACGCGCTCTATGCCTTCAACACCGAGATCGCGCGCGTGCGCGAGGCGGCGCGCGAGCCGATGCCGGGCGAGATCCGTCTGCAATGGTGGCGCGAGGTGCTGCGGGGCGAGCGCGTAGGCGAAGCCCGGGCCCATCCGGTGGCGGCTGCGCTCACCGAGGCGCTGCTGCGGCACAAGCTGGCGCGCGAGCAGCTCGCGCAATTGATCGACGCCCACGCCTTCGATCTCTACGACGAGCCGATGCAATCGCTCGGCGATCTCACGCGCTACGCCATCCAGACCGAGGGCGTGGTGTTCGGCTATGCCTGCCGCATACTCGGCGCCGACGAGCAGGCGATCGGCACGCGCGTGATGAATGCCGGCGTCGCCCATACGATTGCCTCGGTCCTCGGCTCGCTCGCGCGCCATGCGGCGCGGCGGCAGCTCTATGTGCCGCTGCTGCTGCTGAGCCAGCACGGCGTCGAACGCGAGACGGTGTTCGTGCGCCAGAACACGGAAGCGTTGACCGCCGCGCTCGCCATGCTGCGGGCGCGGGCGCGCTGGTATCTGGGACTGGTGGAAGCGGCGCAAGAGCTGCCGCAGATCCTGCCGGCGCTGCTGCCGCTGGCGCTCACCGGGCCGATGCTCGAACGCATGGAGCGCACGGCCGACCCGTTCGCCTTCACGCCCTTGCCGCTATGGCGCCGGCAATGGCTGCTGTGGCGGGCGGCGCGCGATCCGCGCCGGGTATTTGCAGCCTGACTACTCCGCCGCGTCTGCTTGGGTCCCGCCGGTCCAGCGCGTCAGGTCGGCGAGCGCGCGCGCCGTCAAAGCGCTCTTGCGCGCCAGGCCCTTGGCGGTACCGCGGCCGAACCTACGCGCCTCCTCCGGATCGTAAGGGGCAGGCTCCGCGAGCGGCGGAAACAGCCCGAAATTCACGTTCATCGGCTGAAACGAGGAGGGCCCGGCATCGATGGTCTCGATATGGCCGCCGGTGATATGCGCGAGCAGCGCGCCGTGCGCCATGGTCGGCGGGGGCGCCACGATGCTTTCGCCGCGCCGCTCGGCCGCCGCGAAGCGCCCGGCCAGCCCGCCGATCGCCGCGGACTCCACATAGCCCTCGCAGCCGGTGATCTGGCCGGCGAAGCGCAAACGCGGATTTGCCTTCAGCCGCAGGGTGCCGTCCAGCAGCTTGGGCGAGTTGAGGAAGGTGTTCCGGTGCAGGCCGCCCAGCCGCGCGAACTCGGCGTTCTGCAGGCCGGGAATGGTGCGGAAGATGCGCAGCTGCTCGCCGTATTTCAGCTTGGTCTGGAAACCGACCACGTTGAACAGCGTGCCCAGCCTGTTGTCCTGGCGAAGCTGCACCACCGCATGGGGCTTGACTTGCGGCGCGTGCGGATTGGTCAGTCCGAACGGCTTCATCGGGCCGTGCCGCAGCGTCTCGGGGCCGCGCGCGGCCATCACCTCGATGGGCAGGCAGCCGTCGAAATAGGGCGTGGATTCTTCCCAGTCGTGGAACGAAATCTTGTCGCCTTCGATCAGCGCTTCGACGAAGGCGCCGTACTGTTCGCGGCTGAGCGGGCAATTGACGTAGTCGGCGCCGGAGCCGCCGGGCCCGCTCTTGTCGTAGCGCGACTGGAACCAGGCCTGATCGAAATCGATCGAGTCGCGATGCACGATGGGCGCGATGGCATCGAAGAAGGCGAGCGCTTCTTCGCCGGTGAGGGCGCGGATGTTTTCGGCTAGATCGGGCGAGGTGAGGGGACCGGAGGCGACGATCACGCTGTCCCAGTCGTCGGGCGGCAGCGCCACCTCACCGCGTTCCAGGGTGATCAGCGGATGGGTCTCAAGCGCCACCGTCACCGCGGCGGAAAAGCCGTCGCGGTCCACTGCCAGCGCGCCGCCCGCCGGCACATGGTTGGCGTCGGCCGCGCGCATGATCAGCGAGCCGAGCCGGCGCATCTCCTCGTGCAGCAGCCCGACCGCGTTGCGCCGATGGTCGTCGGAGCGGAACGAGTTGGAGCAGACCAGCTCGGCATAGCCGTCGGTCTTGTGCGCAGGCGTTGCGCGCGCGGGCCGCATCTCGTGCAGCACCGCCGCCACGCCCGCTTGCGCGAGCTGCCAGGCGGCCTCCGAGCCGGCAAGGCCGCCGCCGATGACATGGACGGGCTTCGGGGTCATGGCAGGGAAACTAGGCATCGGCCGGCCGGCGAGCAAGCTAGGCGCAAAAACGAAAACGCCCGCGGCGGACGCGGGCGGTTTCGTTAGACTGTGCGGCGAGGCTCAGCGCTGGTGCGCAGCGCCCCACGCCACCCGCTGGATGTCAGAGCGGCTGATGCCGATGTCGGCCAGCTCGCGGTCGCCCAGGCGGTTGAGCTCGCTCAGGCTGCGCTGATAGCGGCGCCACTCGCGGAAGAAGCGGATGATGGAAGCAAGCATTTCAATCCCTCTTTGTCTTCGGCCGGCCCGTGGCCGGGCACTCGTTCTGCTGTGAAAGTAGGGATGTTCGGCTGCCTGAAAAGCGAAAATGTTGCGTCGCAGCAATGCAGATTTGCATGGCTTAAGTAATTGATTGTTAAGCGTAAGAGACGGTTTGACGCAGGTCCAGCTGCGGCTCGGCAAGGCGCCGCCGGTTGCGATGCAAAATCAGGTGGCACGGGGCGCAGACTGGCCATGTTCGTGTAGATTGCCGCGCCGGGGAGAGGAGGGTGTTGCACGGGGAGCTAAAGACTTGGCGGCGCGACCGCCGCGTCGTCATCACCGCGCTCGGCGTCGGCCAGATCCTGGCGTGGGGCACCTCGTTCTATTTCCCCGCGGTGTTCGCGCAGACCATCGTGCGCGACACCGACTGGTCGCTCGGCGCCGTCGTGGGCGGAACCTCGCTCGGCTTGCTGGTCGCGGGGCTGGTCTCGCCGCAGGTCGGCAAGCTGATCGCCAGTCACGGCGGCCGGCCGCTGCTGCTGGCCAGCTCGCTGTTCTTTGCCGCGGGTCTTGCCGGCGTCGGTCTCGCGCCGGCGCTGCCGGTCTATCTCGCCGCCTGGGTGGTGATCGGCGCCGGCATGGGCACCGGGCTGTACGACGCGGTGTTTGCCGCGCTCGGCCGCATCTACGGAAGCGAAGCGCGCCAGCCGATTACCAATCTCACGCTATTCGGCGGTTTCGCCAGCACCGTCTGCTGGCCGCTCAGCGCCTTCATGATCGACCATGTCGGCTGGCGCGGCGCCTGCCTGATTTATGCCGCCCTGCATCTCATGCTGTCGCTGCCCTTGCAGATGACCGTGGTGCGGCCGGCAAGCCAAATTGGGCCGGCTGAAACCGCGCATGTGGCGGAAGAGCAGGGAGAGCCGCCGCGCATCGCGCGCGAAGGTCTAATCTTCGCGCTGCTTGCGGTGGTGCTGTCGCTCGCGGCCGGCATCGGCTCGATTGTGGTGGTGCATCTCATGATCTTTTTGCAGGCGCGCGGCGTGGATTATGCGGTCGCGGTCAGCCTCGGCACGCTGTTCGGCCCGGCGCAGGTGGGCGCCCGCATCGGCGAGCGCCTGTTCGGCGCGCGCTATCATCCGATCTGGACCATGATCGGCTCCTGCGCGCTGATGGTGATCGGCTTGGGGTTACTGGCGGGCGGCTTGCCGGTGCTGGTGCTGACCATCCTGGTCTATGGCGCCGGCTACGGGGTATCCTGGATCGGGCGGGGAACCCTGCCGCTGGCGCTGTTCGGGCCGCTGCGCTTTCCGCGCCTGATGGGGAAGCTGGCCTTTCCTAGTCTGATCGTGCAGGCCCTGGCGCCGTCGGCCGGCGCGCTGCTGATCGAGGCGAGCGGCGTCGATGTGACGCTGGACCTCTTGACCCTGTTCGCGCTGGTCAATCTGGCTGCGATCGCGGCCGTCTGGTGGCTGTGCCGCCTCAGCCCCGGTGAGGCATGACGATGGGCGCTGGACGATGCTGCTGCTGCTGGCTGTGCGCCGCGCCCAAGGACAGACCCATACCCAGCAGGGCGATGGCAAAAAGGCCAATGGCAAACCGCATTAAAATCATGACACTTCCACCCTGTCAGAATTTGGTTTCGTACTAGCTAACGCGTGAACGCCAAAAGGTTCTGTGATCTAGGTCACCATTTGCCGTTTTTTTGCGCGTATCGGGAAGCCGAGGACGGAATGGCGATGCCCCTGCCGCTGCAGATGCTCTATTTCGAAGACCTCTCGGTCGGCATGACCGAGACCATCAAAAAGACCGTCGATTCGACCGACGTGGTTGGTTTCGCCGAGGTCACTGGCGACCGCAACCCGATCCATTTGTCCGAGCATTTCGCCGCCAAGACACCATTCGGCACCCGCATCGCCCATGGTCTTTATACCGCCAGCCTCATCTCGGCCGTGCTCGGCACCCGGCTGCCAGGCCCAGGGGCGGTCTATATCTCGCAGACGTTGAATTTCCGCGCGCCGGTGAAGATCGGCGACACCGTCGAGGTGAGCGTCTCAGTGGCCGAGCTGGTGCCAGAGAAATGCCGCGCGCGGCTGGCCTGCACCTGCTCGGTGGGCGACGAAGTCGTGCTCGATGGCGAGGCCTGGGTCAAAGTGCCGTCGAAGGAAGCGGGCGGCCGCCCGCTGCCGCGGGTTTAGCTGCGCAATTACACACACGGCAAACGCCGCACAGGGGAACGGTAAAAACGACGGCGCGTTAGGCCAATGCGGGGCTCGACATCACTCGGCAACAAGCATCGGAGAACTCTTGCCATGCCCATTAAGCTGCCGCCCAAGCCTCGCCCGAAGAATAGCAAACCAAGCAAATTTGCGCATGCACGCGAGCGACTCAATTTGGCCGACGGGCCGATGCTTTGGGCCGTCTCTATAGGCATTGCTGCAATCGTGCTGGCGTGGGTCGCGGATCACACCGGCGGCGACAGAATCGGCGCCGTATACATTCTCGGCGGCGGGGCAGCGCTCATCGCACTGGTATTGAACATCGTCTCGCGTGAACGCGCTTAGCCTTGTTGCTGGTCGATCACGAAACGCGAGGTCGGCCTGCGCCGTCAGCTTCCGGGCGGCGGCGCGAAGAAGCAGCGCATGGCGCCGTCCGGCCGCTTGCAGCGCCAATAGGCGCCGTCGGGCGAGGGCAGGGCCTGGCTGTAGGGGACGGTCTCATTGACGTGTTGGGTAACCGTCGGCCCGTCATTCACATTGCCGGTGACCGCTTCGCCGTACGTCACGGTGCCCACGACTGAATAGCCGCCGCGCACGGCATGGACCGCGCTCGGGCTGACGACGCCGCAGTC
>JARRNI010000020.1:0-16560 GCA_037385125.1 Pseudolabrys sp. | reverse complement strand
GACATGGTGTTCCACGCCGCGGCCTTGAAGCACGTGCCGCTCTTGGAGACCGACTGGGACGAGGGCATCAAGACCAACGTGTTCGGCTCGATCAACGTCGCCGATGCCGCCACGGCCGCCGGCGCGGCCGCCATGGTGATGATCTCCACCGACAAGGCGATCGAGCCAGTCTCCGTGCTGGGCGCCACCAAGCGGCTGGCGGAAATGTATTGCGAGGCGCTCGACAACGACGCCCATGCCGGCAACGGCACCCGCTTGATCTCGGTGCGCTTCGGCAACGTGTTGGCGTCGAACGGTTCGGTGGTGCCGAAGTTCAAGGCGCAGATTGAAACCGGCGGTCCGGTTACCGTCACCCATCCGGACATGGTGCGCTACTTCATGACCATCCGCGAGGCCTGCGACCTGGTCATCACCTCGGCGAGCCACGCGCTCGGCCCGCGGAGCGGCGACGACGTTTCGGTGTATGTGCTCAACATGGGCCAGCCGGTGAAAATCGTCGATCTCGCCGAGCGCATCATTCGGCTCTCCGGGCTGGAGCCCGGCCGCGACATCAAGATCGCCTTCACCGGCATTCGCCCGGGCGAGCGCCTGCATGAGATCCTGTTCGCGCGCGAAGAGGAAACCGCCGAGATCGGCATTCCCGGCATCGTGGCGGCCAAGCCGGTGCAGCCTTCGCTGGAGGCGATCCGCGCCTGGGTCGCGACGCTGGAGCAGGGGCTTTCGCGCAACGAGCGCGCCGTCATCTATGAGGCGCTGCGCCACGCCGTGCCGGAGTTCCGCGGCGAGGCCGCTTGAATATAAAGCGGACGCTGCGACCATTTCCGTTCGTTCGCGCGCATGCGGGAACTCAGGGTTACATGTCGCGAAGTTACTTTTCTTGATCTGGGTCCCCGCTTACGCGGGGACGAACGGGACGTAAGGGGCTTTCGGTGGATCTAAAAAAATTCTTCCAATCCGAATTTGCCGAGCATCTCGAGGTCGCGCGCACGACGGAAAGCGCGTTGCAGCCCGCTTTTGCGGGTCTGGTGATGGCTTGCGTCAGCGCCATACGCGGCGGCGGCAAGCTCATGTTCTTCGGCAATGGCGGCAGCGCCGCCGACGCCCAGCATCTCGCGACCGAGCTGACGGTCCGCTACAAGCAGAACCGCGCCGCCATCGCCGCCCTCGCGCTCACTACCGACACGTCCGCGCTGACCGCGGCGGCCAACGATCTCGGCTTCGAGCAGGTATTCGCCCGCCAGATCGAGGCGCTCGCCCGGCCCGGCGACGTCGCCGTCGCCATCTCCACCTCCGGCAACAGCCCTAACATCCTGGCGGCGCTGACGCAGGCCAAGACTATGGGCCTCGTCACCGCCGCCCTCGGCGGCAAGGGCGGCGGCGACATGACCGCCGACTACCTGTTGGTGGTGCCGTCCGATACCACCGCCCGCATCCAGGAAATGCACATTATGCTCGGGCAGATGCTGTGCGGCGCGCTCGAGGTGGAGCTGGGGCTGGCCAAATAGGCTTCATTGCAGTTCGGTAGTTCGGCGGAGGCCTGACTGCGCCCGCAGCAGATTGCCCCTATAGAGGGTATTTTATGCCTATTTCATAATTCGAAAAATGGATTGTAGATACTGAAAAATCCTTGACTCATTCCGCCCGGCCTATTTTCCTTCCTGCCCAATAGGGGAGGAGCAGGAGCATAAAAATGGACGCCACCGTTTTACCCGGGCCGCGGGCCGAAACCCGTCCGGTTCGCGCGCGCGCCAATGGCGACCGCCACAGTATCCAATCGGTCGATCGCGCGCTGTTTCTGCTCGAAACCATCGCTGAGGTCGGCGGGGAGGCGACGCTCACCGAACTGTCCAACCGCACGGGCCTCAACATCTCGACCTGCCACCACCTGCTGGCCACGCTGATCCAGCGCGGCTTTGCCGCAAAAGTGGCGGGACGCCGGCGCTACGCCCTGGGGGTCCGCATCCTCCATCTCGGCCATGCCTGCCTGCAGGTCGACCTGCCGCGCCGGGCGCAGCCCTATCTGGAAAACGTCAACCGGGCGACCGGTGAGACCGTCCACCTTGTTAGTCTGCAGGGCGACAGCGTGGTCACCCTGGCGGTGCGCGAGGCGCGCCACGCCGTGCGCGTCGACACCAACAGGCTCGGGCGTATCCCGGCGCCGCATGCGCAGTCTGCCGGCAAGGCGATCCTCGCCTGGCTGCCCGAGGACGAGATTCGCCGCATTCTCGCCGACGGCCTGAAGGGCTATACGCCCAACACCGTCACGGACTTCGCCGCGCTGCTCGAAGCGCTGCGCGTCGTGCGCCGCAGCGGTTATGCCATGGACCGCGAGGAATACCTGCCGGGCGTGATCTGCGTCGGCGCCGCCATCCGCGACCAGGCTGGCGCCGTGATCGGCGCCATCAGCGCCTCGACGCCGACCATGCGCGCCGACGACGCGCATATCGCGCTGATGCGCGACGAAATCCTGGCCGCCACCCGCGCGCTGTCGGCGGAATATGGCGAGCCGGGCGCGCAAGCCAATGCCGAGGCGGCGCAGGCCGCCGCCAACTGAGCCCATTCGTTTCAGCGCCGAACGATTTTTCGACGTGGAGGAAAAAAGATGTACGCACCGCCCGGAGTGAAGACCAACCATAACGAATTTCCGATTCCCGATACCCAGCGCGCCTGGCTGCTCGGCGATCCGGGCGAGCTCAGCATGGGCGAGAAGCCGGTGCCGGTGCCGAAGAAGGCGGAAGTTCTGGTGCGCATCGACGCGGTCGCCATCTGCGCGACCGATCTCGAGATCATCTATCATGGGCCGCCGGCCATGATCCAAGGCGGGTTGCCGTTCAACAAGGGCTTCACGCCGGGCCACGAATACATGGGCACGGTGGTGGCGCTCGGCCCCGGCGTCGATGAATACGACATCGGCCAGCGCGTGTCGGTGGAGATCCACGCTGGTTGCGGCCAGTGCAAGCGCTGCCGCGAGGGCATGTATACCTCGTGCCACAACTACGGCCTCAACTACGGCGACGTCGACAAGGGCCACCGCGCCAACGGCTTCACCACCGACGGCGGCTTCTGCGAATACCAAGTCAACAACATCAACACGCTGGTGCCGATTCCCGACGAGATGTCGGACGAGGAGTGCACGCTCGTTGTGACCGCCGGCACCGCCATGTATGCGCTCACCGAGCTCGGCGGCCTGGTGGCGGGCGAAAGCGTCTGCGTCACCGGCCCGGGGCCGATCGGCCTGATGGCTGTCGCCGTGGCGAAGGCGCTCGGCGCCCAGCCGGTCATCCTCACCGGCACCCGCGACAATCGGCTCGAGATCGGCAAGGCGCTCGGCGCCGATGCGGTGGTGAACATCCGCAAGACGCCGGACGTGGTGGAGGAGGTGAAGAAGCTCAACGGCGGCAAGGGCGTCGACTACGTGGTCGAGTGCTCGGCCGCCACCAGCGCGATCAATGACGCGGTCCGCATGGTCAACCGCGGCGGCCGCGTCTGTCTCGCCGCCTTCGCGCACGAGGAAGTGCCGGTGGACGTGGCGCATATCGTGCGCAACAACATCTATGTCTACGGCATCCGCGGCGAGGGCAAGAGCGCGACGCACCGCGCCGAGGCCTTCATGGCGCAGAAGCGTTTCGACGCCACCAAGATTCACACCCACACCTTCCCGCTCGACGACCTGCCGACCGCGATCCGTTACGCCAAGGACCGCGTCGAGGACGCCATCAAGGTGGTGGTGAAGGCGAAAATGGACGCGGCGCAGAAAGAGGCGGCGGAATAATTGATGCTGTCGTCCCCCGCGAAAGCGGGGGACCCAGTAACCCGTGTCGTGGCGATTCGCGGAACGGCGGTGATTACTGGATCGCCCGCTTTCGCGGGTGATGACACCAGGAGAATTTGGCGAGATCGATGCTCACCTGCGACCAATACCTGACCCCGGCTTCGCTCGACGAAGCCTTCGCCGCGATGGCCGAGCACCGCGGCCGTCGTCGCGTGGTCGCCGGCTGCACCGATACTTATCCGTGGGCGCGCGAGGGCAGGGCGGGCGATGTCGAAATTCCGGTCATCATCGATGTCTCGAGAATCCCCGCGCTGAACGAGTTGATAGTCGACGACACGCGCGTGCGGCTCGGCGCCGCCACGCCGATCCAGCGCTTCCTCGACGACGCGGCGCTCGCGCGCGCGCTGCCGGCCATGCCGCGTTGTGTCGTCTGGTTCGCCGACGATCAGATCCGGGCGCAGGCGACCGTCGGCGGCAATATCGTCAATGCCTCACCCGCCGCCGACGCCACGCCCTGCCTAATCGCGCATGAGGCGACGGTGGAGCTTACCTCCGCGCGCGGCAAGCGCACCATGAAGCTCGCCGATTTCGTCACCGGCCCCAACAGGACGCAGCTTGAAGAAGGCGAATTGCTCACCGCGATCGAATGCGACGCGCTGCCGGCCCATGGCGGCAGCTTCGAGAAGGTCGGCCACCGCCGCTCGCTGGTGATCTCGCTGGTCTGCCTCGCCGCGCTCATCAAGCTCGACGGCCAAGGCCGCACGATAGACGACGTGCGCCTCGCCATCGCCGGCATCGGCCCGCGCCCCTTGCGGTTGAGCGAGGTCGAGAATTTCCTGAAGGGCTCGCCGCTCAGCGCAGACCGGCTGGAGCAGGCCGCCGACATGCCGATCGATCTGGTCGCCTCGCGCACCCGGCAGGAATACCGCCGCGCGGTGGTGCGCGGCTTTATGCTGCGCGGGCTGATCAACGCCGCCCGCCGCGCCGGCGCCACGCCGCAAGCGCTCAGCCACGAATTGGAGGCCGCCTATGCCTGACTTCCCGTTCGAAGCCACCATCAACGGCCGCAAGATCAGGCGCCGCGCCCAGCCGCACCAGCGGCTGCTCGATTTTCTGCGCGACGATCTCAACCTCACCGGCAACAAGGAAGGCTGCGGCGCAGGCGAATGCGGCACCTGTTCGGTCTTCGTCGACGGCGTGCTGGTGAAATCCTGCCTGCTGCCGGTCGCCAAGGCGCAAGGCGCGACGATCGAGAGTGTCGAGGGGCTGGCGCGGACCGGCGAGCTCAGCATCCTGCAAAAGGCTTTTCACAAAGCCGGCGCCAGCCAGTGCGGCTATTGCATCCCCGGGATGGTGATGGCGGCTACCGCCGCGCTGCGCGCCAATCCTTTCGGCGACCGGGAGGAGATCAAGGAGCGGCTCGGCGGCAATATCTGCCGCTGCACCGGCTACCAGAAGATTTTCGACGCGGTCGAACTGGCGCGCGACGTGCAGAACGGCCGCCTGCCGGCCACTGCGCTTTCCGAGATTGAGGCGGAAGAGGGCGACTTCATCGGCCGCGACGTGCGCCGCATCGACACGCCGAGCAAGGTCACCGGCCGGCTCAAATATGCCGGCGACATGGTGATGCCCGGCATGCTGCACGTCCAGGTGCTGCGCTCGCCGCACCTGCACGCGCGTATCGTCTCGATCGATGTGTCCGCCGCCGAAGCCATGGAGGGCGTCGAGGGCGTCATCACGTCCGCCGACGTGCCGGGCGAGGACGGCTTCGGCGTCTTCGTCAACGACCAGCCGATCATGGCGCGCGACAAGGTGCGTTATGTGGGCGAGGCGGTCGCCGCGGTCGCGGCGGTCGACTTGCTCACGGCCAAACGTGCGCTAGAGACCATCAAGGTGGAGTACGAGCCGCTGCCGGCCGTGTTCGACGTGGACTCGGCCTTGCGCGAGGGGGCTGCCGTCATCCACGACTACGCCCCCGACAACATCACCAAGCACATTCCGATCCGGGTCGGCGATGTGGAGCAGGGCTTCGCGCAGTCCGATCTGCTGGTCGAGGAGACTTATACGACGCAACCGATCGAGCACGCTTATCTCGAGCCGGAGGCGGGGCTTGCCTATCTCGACCCCGACGATGTCGTCACCGTGGTCTCGCCCAGCCAGAACATCACCCACCACCGCCACATGCTGGCGCGCATCATCGCCAAGCCGATCAGCAAGGTGCGCTTCATCATGAGCCCGGTGGGCGGTGGCTTCGGCGGCAAGGAGGACATGATCTATCAGGGCATGCTGGCGCTGCTCGCCATGAAGACGCGGCAGCCGGTGCGGCTGGTGTTCACCCGCGAAGAGTCGATCATCTCCACCGCCAAACGTCATCCCTCGCGCACGACTTTGCGCGTGGGGCTCACGCGTGACGGCCGCATCCTCGCTTCTCACATGACCATGATGTGCGACGGCGGCGCCTATGGGCTCTCGACCGAAGGCGTCATGCGCAAGGCGGCCATCCTCGGCGCCGGTCCCTACGCCATCCCGAACGTGCGCGTAGACACCTACGGCATCTACACCAACAACACACCGTCCGGCGCCTTCCGCTCCTTCGGTGCGCTGCAGTCGCAGTTCGCGACCGAAAGCCATCTCGACATCTGCGCCGAGCGGCTCGGCCTCGATCCCTTCGAGATCAGGCGCATCAACGCCATGCGCGACGGCGCCGTGACGCATACGAAGCAGAAGCTTGGCTCGGTCAGCCTCATGCGCGTGCTCGACGCCGCCGAAAAAGCGTCCGGCTGGGAGCAGGGCGCGCCCACGTCGCGCGGCGACACCCGCAAGGACCTCGGCCGCCCCGACATTCGCCCGCCGGTCGCGCTCGGCGCGCGCTTCGGTGCGGTCGCGAAACGGGAGGCGGCGGAGTGATGAGGATGTGTTTGCCTGCGCCTGCCCTGTTTCTACCCTCCCCCCGCGAAGCGGTGGGGAGGGTCGGTTCGCAATCGCTTGCGATTGTGAACCGGGGTGGGGGGTGCTCTTTCGAATCCCATGCGCGCGTTTTGCGGCCAATCAGTTGCCCCCCACCCCCGACCCCTCCCCACCACTCGCTGCGCTCATGGGGGGAGAGGAGCAGCGATGCTGCGCGCTGGAAGGCAGGCTCCTAATGGCCCGACGCCGCGGACGAGGCATGGCCGCCTGCTGGTACGGCATCGCCCGCACCGCCACCGTCGATCGCGCCGGTGCCTGGGCCGAGATCGATGACGGCGGATCGGCGAAGGTCGTGACCGGTGTCACCGAGATCGGCGAGGGCATCCTCACCGTGCTGGCGCAGATCGCGGCGCAGGAAATGGGCGTGAAGCCGGAGCACGTGACGATCGGAGACAACGACACCGCGCGCTCGCCGGAGGCCGCCCATGCCGGCGCCAGCCGCCAGACCTACATGATCGGCAACGCCGTTGCGCTTGCCAGCCGCGAAGCGCGCCAGCGGCTGGTCGAGGTCATGGCCGAGGTGTGGGACGTCGATCCCGAGACAATCGAAACCGGCAACGGCGAGATCTGGGCGAAGAACACCAACCACCGCATCACCATGGGCGAAGCGGTGACCACCGCCAAGAACCGCGGCGTGGTGCCGGTCGGCTCCGGCAGTTTCGGCACCGACACCACCGGGCTCGATCCGGTCGACGGCTCCGGCCGTCCCTGGCAGGCCTATGTTTTCGGCACCCAGGTGGCCGAGGTCGAGGTCGACACCATAACGGGAGAAGTGCAGGTGCTCGGCATCTGGGCCGCCCATGACGTCGGCCGCGCCGTCAACCCGCAAGGGGTGGAAGGCCAGATTGAGGGCGGCGTGGTGCAGGCGCTCGGCCAGGGCCTGATGGAGGATTACAAGCTCGATCAGGGCCGCACCTCCACCTCCGGCTTCGCCAAATACATCCTGCCCACCGCGCTCGACGTGCCGCGCATCAATTCCGTTATCGTCGAGGACCCGGACCCGATCGGCCCGCTCGGCGTCAAGGCGATCGGCGAGCCGGCCATGGTGCCGACCATTCCCGCCGTCATGAACGCGATCTACGACGCGGTCGGCGTGCGCATCACAGAGCTGCCGGCCACGCCGGAAAAGGTGCGCATGGCGCTGCGCGAGAAGGAACTTCGCGAAGCCGAAATGCGGGCGCCAGAATGAAACAGCGGCAATATGGACACTTGTCAAAATCCATCGAGAAAACCGAGTCTCAGCTTGAGCGCCGTCTAGGGGGACGAAAATGACGATCAGCATGTACCAGAAAATGCGCGTGGGCGTGGTCCACTTCAAAGCCTTTCCCGGCCTGGAAAGCGGCGACGGCCCGCTGGCCGCCACGTTGGAGAAAATCTGCGCCGACGATTTCTGGACCGCGGTCGAGGTCGGCTGGATGAAGGACTACCGCGAGCGCAACACCTGCCGCATGCTGCTCGACCAGGCGCATCTCTCGGTCGCCTACGCGACGCAGCCGCGCATCCTCGGCAACAAGCTCAACCTCAACGCCTTCGACGTCAACGAGCGCAACAAGGCTATCAATGCGGTGAAGAACTGCATCGACGAGGCCTACGACCTCGGCGCCGAGGTGGTGCGTATCATCGCCGGCAAGGACCCGGGCGACGAAAAGCGCGAGGAAGCCAAGAAGCTGCTCATCGACTCGCTGCACCAGATCCTTGAATACGGCAAGGAAGAAGGGTCGGTGAACTTCACGCTGAAGATCTTCGACCGCGACATCGACAAGAAGAACCTGATCGGCCATTTCACGGATGCCGTCGATATAGCCAACGCGATCGCGCCGGACTATCCGAACTTCGGCCTGCTCGCCGACCTCTCGCATTTCCCGCTGCTCGACGAGAAGGCGAAAGAGGCGATCCCGGTGATCAAGGATTATCTGCACTCGGTGCATCTCGGAAACTGCGCCTTCCGCGACCGCAAGCATCCCTGCTACGGCGACATCCAGCCGCGCTTCGGCATGCCGGGCGGCGAGATCGACACCGAGGAAGTGACCGACTTCTTCGACATCCTGGAGCACAACGGCTTTTTCAATCAGGGTAAGCGCCCGATCTGCAGCGCGGAAGTGCGCCCGGTGCTCGCCGGCGAAACGAGCGACATTATCCTGGCGAACGCCAAGCGGGTGATCCGCGACGCCTGGGTGCTATCGACCGCCGCCCAGGCGGCGCTGCCGGAGCGCGGCGAAGAACTCACCCGCCCCGTTCACCGTCAGGCCGCCGAATAAGAAGCGGCTCCATCCGACAAAGCCAATCGGCAAAACAAACGAGGGAGGGAAAATCATGAGGAAGCAGAGCGAGGCAAAGTCCTTTCGCCTGGCCGCGGCGGTTGCCGCCGTCGCGGCGCTGCTCGTTGCGCCGCTCGGCGCCGCGCGCGCGGAGTTTCCCGAAAAGCCGGTCGAGATGACCGTGCTGTTCGGCTCCACCGCCAAGGCCATCGCCCAGGTGCTGGCCGACCAGATGAGCAAGCAGCTCGGCAAGCCGGTGGTGCCGGTGTTCCGGCCCGGCGGCGGCGGCGCCGTCGGCTATACCCACATCGCCGGCACTGCGCCTGACGGCTACAACATCGTATGGAATTCCAACTCGATCAGCACGTCCCATTACAAGGGCAACATGAAGCTCACCTATAAGGACTTCGTGCCGATCGCCCGCATCAGCGTCGAGGAGCCGGCCATCGCCGTGCGCACTAAGAGCGGCTGGACGAGCCTGAAGGACATGGCCGCCGCCGCCGAGAAGGGCGGCAAGCTGAAGGTCGGCGTGTCGGGGCCGGGCTCCTTCACCGCCGTGGTGGGCGCCGCCGTCATGGACGCGCTCGGCATCAAGGATCACGTGATCTACGTGCCCTATCCGCGCGGAAAGGCGCCGACCGAGCTGCTTGCCGGCCGCATCGACTGCGCGGTGCAGTTCCCCGGCCAGTTCATCTCTTTCGTGAAGTCCGGCAAGGTGCGCCTGCTGGCCGTCACCGGCGGCTCGCGCATCTTCCAGATGAAGAACGTACCGACCGCCGAGGAGCAGGGCGTCGACGTCAACCTGTCCATGTGGCGCGGGCTGGCGGCGCCCAAGGGCACGCCCATGCCGGTGGTGATGAAGCTGCAGGAGGCGGCGAAGAAGGCGACCGAGACCGCCGTCTTCAAGAGCACGCTGGCCAAGCTCGGCGCCAATGTCAGCTTCCTCGACCACCAGCAGTTCGGCAAGCTGATCGCCACCGACGACCAGCGGCTTGCCAAGATCATGGCCGGCCTCGGCCTGAAGAAGAGCAAGTAAAGGCGCATGTCGCCGCGCGTGCGCGACCGTATCGCGGCCGCGATCCTGCTCGCGGTCGCCGTGGTCTGGATCGGGCTCGTCTGGTGGACGATCCCGGCCGGCCAGGGCGCCCGCGCCTTCCCGCTGTTCTTCGGCGTGCTGCTGGCGGTGCTGGCGGCGGTCATGGGCGTGGAAAAATGGCGGGAGCCGGCGGCGACCAGTCCGGACGGCGAGGTGGCGCCCGCCGCCATGCCCGGCGAGCTCACGGCGGTTCTGGCCACCATCGGCTCGCTGGTGGTCTACGGCCTGCTCTTGGAGCCGCTCGGCTTCATCCCATCCACAATCCTGGTGGTCGCGGCGATCATGATCTTCGTGCTGCGCCTGCGCACGCCGATCGCCATCGCGGCCATGGCGATCGGCCTTTCGCTCGGCTGCTATCTTGTGTTCGGCAAGCTGCTCGGCACCTATCTGCCGCCGGGCACCTGGATCACGATCTACATTTAGGAGCCCTTGCCCCGTCATGGACGCCTTTTTCAGCGCCGTGCCGCTCATCTTCAATGGGCCGGTCTTGGGGGCGATCGGGCTGGGCACCGTCATCGGCCTGGTGTTCGGCACCATCCCGGGCCTCACCTTCACCATGGCCCTGTCGCTCGCCCTGCCGCTCACCTTCGGCATGGGCACCATGCCGGCGATCGCGCTTTTGGTCGCCACCTATATCGGCGGCATGACCGGCGGCTCGGTCTCCGCCATCCTCATCAACATTCCCGGCACGCCGTCGGCCGCCGCCACCGCGCTTGACGGCTATCCCATGCGCAAGAACGGCAGGGCCAGCCTCGCGCTCAGCCTCGCCGTGCTCAGTTCCACCTTCGGCGGGCTGATCAGCCTGCTGATCATGGTGGTGTCGGTCGATTTCGTCTCCAAGCTCGCCATCGAGTTCGGCCCGGCGGAGATCTTCGCGCTGGTGGTGTTCGGCATGTCGACCATCTGCGGGCTGGCGGAGAAGTCGCTGCTGCGCGGCACCATCGGCGGCGTCATCGGCCTCATGCTGATGACCATCGGCCTCGACGAGATTTCCGGCGCGCCGCGCCTGACCTTCGGCACCGTTACCGTCGAGCAGGGCATCAACCTGGTGGTAGCGATGATCGGCCTGTTCGCCGTGCCGCACATCATTACCACCTTCGGCGCCTGGCGCGCCGGGCGCCAGGTGCAGCCGAACCCGGACGACGTGCGCGTCGAACTGCCCTCGCTCGGCCTGTTGAAGCGCACCTTCTGGCTTGCCGCCCGCTGTGCCGGCATCGGCACCGTAATCGGCGCCATTCCCGGCACCGGTGGCCCGATCGCCGCCTTCATCTCCTACGACCACGCGCGCCGCTTCTCCAAGGACAAGGCGCGCTTCGGCAAGGGCGCGGAGGAGGGCGTGATCGCGCCGGAGACCGCCAACAACGCGGTCACCGGCGGCACCTTCATCCCGCTCTTGAGTCTCGGCATTCCCGGCGATCCGGCCACCGCCGTGATCCTGTCCGGCCTGTTGATCCACGGCCTGTTCCCCGGCCCGACGCTTTTTTCCGAACACCCGACCGAGGTCTACGGCGTCTATCTCTCGATCATCCTGGCCTATGTGGTGATCCTGTTCATCCAGCTCGTCGGCATCCGCTTTTTCGTGAAGATTCTGATGGTGCCGCCGCATCTGTTGACCGTCGCCATCACCGTCATGTGCGTGATCGGCGCCTATGCCATTCGCGACTCGGTGTTCGACGTCTACACGCTCGCCGCGCTCGGGCTGATGGGCTATCTCCTGCAGCGCGTGAACATCCCGATCACGCCGGTGGTGCTGGGGCTTGTGCTGGGCCCGATCCTCGAGCGTAATTTCCGCCAGGCCATGATCCTGTCGGAAGGCCATTACGACATCTTCTACAAGTCGCCGACTGCGATGGCGTTCTTCGCGCTGGCCGTGATCGTCGTCGGTCTGCAGGCCTGGGGCACCATGCGCGCTGGCGCGCGCGCGCGACAAGAGACGGCGCGGCTGCCCGCGCGCGAGAAAGAGGCTTGACCATGTTGATCCGCACGGACGAAAGCGAAGCCGACCGGGCGATGCGCGAACGCGCCCGCGCCGTCGCGCAGGCAGGCGGCGTCGAGGCCGCGCTTGCCAACGGCACGATCCCCAAGCTCGCCGAGATGACGCTGTCGGAAGCGCTGGTGCTTGGGCTGATGAAGCAGGGGGTCGCCAAATATTTCGTCATCTTCGGCCATGGCTCGACCGACCTCGGCAACTGCCTGCGCATCTACGAAGAAGAGGGCGCCACCCGCACCATCAACTGCCGCAACGAGGTGGAGATGGCGCATGCCGCCACCGCGCTGCGCTGGCAATACGGCGAACGCTCGGCGGTCATCACCTCCATCGGGCCCGGCGCGTTGCAGGCCTTCGCCGGCTCGCTCGCCGCGGCGTCCAACGGCGTCGGCGTCTATCACATCTACGGCGACGAGACGACCTACGGCGAAGGGTACAACATGCAGCAGGTGCCGAAGGAGGAGCAGGGCCTGTTCGGTCGGCTCACCGCCACCCTCGGCCAGTCCTATGTGCTGCACACGCCGGCGGCCTTACGCGACGCGCTGCGCCGCGGCGCCATCTGCGTCAATCATCCCTATCGGGCGGGGCCATTCTATCTCCTGCTGCCGCTCAACACTCAGCCGGCGCGCACCACCGTCAATCTCGCCGCGTTGCCGGCGCGGCCCGACCTGCCGAGGCTCGCCCCCGCCGACGATCAAGCGCTCGACAATGCGGCGGCGATGATCGCCCGATCGGGCAAGGTGGCAATCAAGGCCGGCGGCGGTTGCCGCGGTCACGACGCCGCCGTGCGCCGCCTGGCGGAAGCCGCCGGCGCCGCGGTGGTGCTCTCGCCCGGCTCCACCGGCGTGCTGCCCGACGCCCATGCGCAGAATATGCATGTCGGCGGCTCCAAGGGCTCGATCAGCGGCAATTACGCCATGAGCGAGGCCGAGCTCCTGATCGTCATCGGCTCGCGCGCGGTCTGCCAAGCCGACTGCTCCGGCATCGGCTACAAGAGCGCGCAAGCCGTGATCAATATCAATGGCGATCTGGTCGACGCCACCCACTACAACAAGACGGTCGCGCTGATCGGCGACATTTCCGCGGTGGCGGAGCGGCTGGCGGCCAAGCTGGAGAAAATGGGCGCGGCGAACAACAAGAAGGAATGGCTCGCCGCCTGCGCCGCCAAGAAAAAGGAATGGGCGGACTACAAGGCCGCGCGCTACGTCTGCCCGCCGCTCAACGACGAGGCCTGGCAGAAGCCGGTGCTGACCCAGCCCGCCGCCATCAAGATCGTCGCCGACTTCGCCAAGTCGATCGATGCCGCCAAGTTCTTCGACGCCGGCGACGTGCAGGCCAACGGTTTCCAGATCGTCGAAGACGACAAAACCGGCGACACCTTCACCGAGGCGGGAGCCTCCTATATGGGGTTCGCGCCCAGCGCGCTGCTCGGCTCGGCGCTTGCCGACAAACCGCGCTATGGCGTGGCTTTCTGCGGCGACGGCTCCTTCATGATGAGCCCTCAAGTTTTGATCGACGCGGTCGAGCACGGCGTGCGCGGCACCATCGTCATCTTCGACAACCGCCGCATGGCCGCCATCACCGGACTCCAGCTCGCGCAGTACCAGCAGGAGTTCCGCACCAACGACAAGGTGGCGGTCGATTACCGTGCGCTTGCTTCCGCCGTCGCCGGCGTGCTGGCGCTGTCCGGCGGCGACAATGCCGACTCGCTTCGCGCCGCCCTGCAACAGGCGCATTACCACGACGGCCTCTCGGTCGTGCACGTGCCGGTCTACAACGGCGCCGACGAATTGGGCGGCCTCGGCGCCTGGGGCGAGTGGAACGTCGGCAACTGGTGCGCCGATGTGCAATCGGCCTGGATCCGGCAGGATCTGTGACGCCCGTGGGTTCCGCGCCGGCGGTCATACCGTACGGCATGGAACGCTTGTCCGGGTTCCATGGTTTTCTCCGCAACAGCGGCTGCGGTAACGCAGCGATTTTGGGAACCCGATCCATGGAAAAACCGAGACAGCACAGCAAAGAGGAGCGTCAGCGCATCGAGCGCCGGGAAGATGAAGTTACCGTCGATTCCGACGAGAGCTTCCCGGCCAGCGATCCGCCGTCGTTCAATCCGGGCGTCACCGGCTCGCCGCAGGCGAAGAAGAACAGGTTCCGTCCGAACGATTGAGCGCGCGCTGGCGCGAAAAAAGATGAGGCGGCTGCACGATTGAGCCGTTCCTCTCCGCGAAAGCGGGGACCCAACGCTGGATTCCCGCTTGCGCGGGAATGAGCGGGGTGTGGCGCGCTATCGCTGACTCAGAACTTCATGTTCAGTAACGTTTCCGCATTCCCGCAGAACACCTTCCGCTCCGCCTCCGGCGAAAGCGCGAGCGCCTCGATCGACTTGATGGTCGGCCCGATCGGCCCGAGCGGTGTGTCGGTGGCGAACACCACATGCCCGTCGCCGAAGAACTCCAGCCCGCAGCGCAGCGCATGTGCGCCGCCGCCGAACATGGCGGTGTCGGCGTAGAAATCGTGCAGGTAGTCCGTGTGCGGCCGCTTCAGCGAACTCAGCACCTGCGAATAGTCCTCGTCCGAGGTGCGCGCGCCCAGCACCTTGAGGCCCGGCCCGATGCGCCCGTCGTAGAACGGGATCATGCCGCCAAGATGGTGGGTGATGATCTTGAGCTTTGGATGGCGGTCGAACAGCCCGCAGAACACCATGCGGATCATCGCCACCGAGGTGTCGTAGGGCCAGCCCAGGCACCACCACATCTCGTAGCGCGACTTCGGCTCCGACGCGTAGTCGGTCATCGCCGCCGTGCGCGCCGGATGCAGCCACACGCAGGCGTCCATCTCCGCCACCGCCGCGAACAGCGGCTCGAACTTCGGCAGGTCGAGCGGCTCGCCGGCCACGCTAGTATAGACCAGCACGCCGCGCGCGCCGAGCTCAGTGACGGCGCGGCGCGCCTCGGCGACCGAGCCTTCCACGTCGGTCAGGCACAGCGCAGCCGCAAAGGTCGGAAAGCGCTCCGGATGGTGCGCGCACAGCGCGGCCATCTCGTCATTGACGATGCGCGCCAGCGCCAGCCCCGCGTCAGGCGCGACGATGTCCTCGATCGGCGGATTGGGCAGCGAGATCACCTGCCGGTAGTCGCCGTAGTCGTCCATCTCGCGGAAGCGCGCATCGAGGTCGAACAGCTTGGTAATGCTGCGCAGGCGCGGGCCGATGTCCTTCAGCTTCGGCGCGGCCTTCATCATCTCCTTGAAGAAGCGCTCGGGATAGATGTGGCAATAGATGTCGATCTTGGTGGTCATGCGCATGCCTTCATTTCTCGGGCCCGATTACCAGCCGCCTTTCCAGCGGCAGCACCTGCCAGCCGAAGCGTTCCGCGGTCACGCCCCACAGGCCTTGCGGCGCGAACAGCATGATGACGATGGCGACGCCGCCCATCATCAGCAAATAGAGGCTGCCGAGGTCGGACAGCGTCTGCCGCATGATGAAGAAGATCACCGTGCCGATGATCGGCCCCTCGATGCGGCCGATGCCGCCGATCACCGTGATGAAGATCACGTAAGCGGTCCAGTCGTTTACGCTGAAGGCGGTGTCGGGCGAAATGCGCAGCTTCATCAGAAAGATCAGCGCGCCCACCATGCCGGTGCCGAAGGCCGTCAGCACGTAGACGATGAATTTCAGCCGGGTCACGTCGACGCCGTTGCTCTGCGCCGCCACCTCGTTGTCGCGCACTGCAGTGAGCGCCAGTCCGTGGCGCGAGCGCAAGAGCGCCACGATGCCGCCGAGCACCAGCGCGGTCAGCGCCAGCGCCAGCCAGTAGATTTCGTGCTCGCGCGCGGTGCGGCTCGGCGGTGCGGCTCGGCGCCATGGCGATCACGATCTGCGCCGGCAGGCTGATGCCGGAGCCGCCGCCCATGACCGAGACCTGCGAGGCGATCAGCCGGAACACCTCCGCCACCACCCAGGTGCCAATGGCGAAATAGGCCCCGCGCAGCCGGAAGATCAGCATCGCCACGGGGATCGCCACCAGCGCGGCCACCGGCCCGGCGATGAAGATCGCGGCGATCGGATGCACGCCGGCCAGCATCGCCAGCGCGAACAAGAGATAGCCGCCAAGCCCGACGAAGGCCTGCTGACCGACCGAGACCAGCCCGGCATAGCCGGCCAGCAGATTCCACAGACTGGCCAGCGCCACATAGGTGAAGATTTCCGCCAGCAGCCGCAGCGTTTCGCGGGTGCCCCAGAACGGCGCCAGCGCCAGCACCACCAAGCCGACGGCCACCAGCGCCACGCCGACGCGGCTCGACGGCGTTGCGTGCTCGACCCGGGTCATCCCGACACCTTGGGAAACAGGCCCTGCGGGCGAAAAGCGAGAATGGCGAGGAACACGATATGGCCGGCCAGCAGCTGCCAGCCCGGATTGATCTGCGCGCCCACCGCCTGCGACACGCCGAGGATGATGCCGCCGGCCAGCGTCCCCCACAT
>JARRNI010000019.1:0-29456 GCA_037385125.1 Pseudolabrys sp. | reverse complement strand
TGCCGCTTCCCATGTCGAGATAAACGACGCGCGCGCCGGTGCAGACCGCCTGCCACATAGCGGTCGTTGAGGGGTAGTCGAACACGAACACATCGGCGGTCTCCAGCTGGGCGCGGAAATTCCCGCGCAGAGTCGGCGCCACGCTTTCCATCGGATGCGGCCGGCTGCGGAAATAGCCTTCGGGGTGCACCTGACAGACGAGTTCGACCGGTAGGCTGCGCAGCACCTCGGCGACTCGCAGCTGCCAGTCCAGGTAAATCACGTCTGGCTGCTGAACCGGGAGCAACTGCCGGAAGCCGAGCAGCTGGGTCGGCGCGTAAACGATCCGCGGCCGTTGAGGCCGTCCGCGCGAGCGCTGCCGCGGCAGGCCGGTAAAGGCCGGATCGCC
This sequence comes from Pseudolabrys sp., assembly GCA_037385125.1. Taxonomy (GTDB): domain Bacteria; phylum Pseudomonadota; class Alphaproteobacteria; order Rhizobiales; family Xanthobacteraceae; genus Pseudolabrys. Next base: position 29,068 of record JARRNI010000019.1, on the reverse strand, counting down.
ATCGAGACCGTCGATCTCGACGAAGCGGCGCACCGGCGGCGCCGCCGAAAGGTTCTGTTCACGTCAGATTTCGGCTGCGGCCTTGGTCGTCAACAGGAAGCTTGAAGCTACCGCCAGCTCCAGGAGGCAAGTCGGTTCGGGCGTGCCTACGAAACCGCGCGGTGTGCCGTGATCGAAGCGCAACACGCGACCGCCCCGCCGCAGGGCTTCTATGCCCACGGCACGCGGCGCATACAGCCCGCCAGAGCCGCTCCAAACTTCGTCGGGCAGGCGGATCGTACGCATTCCCGCCATATCGGTCATGCATTGGGCGAGATTATTTGCGACCAGCGTTTCCAGCACCGTTTGCAGACGCTGCCGGAACGGCTCCGCAATCGCCGTTTCGGGCATCAACATTTCGGCCCCTGCTTCGACCTGATCGGCGAGCGACGGCGGCGTGGCAGCGCGTGAGCGCGCCTGCGCCAACAGCGACTCGGCATGCAGAAAGCCGAGCGCGCGCGTTTCCTTCGCCGCTGCCTGAAGAAGCAAGGGATTGTGGCTGACCGCAACCGCATCCGGCGCCAACAGCGCGGAGGGAAGACGGGGCAGCCCGCTCCAGCCCTTAATGCGCGTCATGCGCCGAAGCAGCGGAAAGCGCACGTCGGCAATGGGCATGATCGATCCGCTGCGCGCATAGGGCTGGCCCTCTCCCGAGCAGATGTAGTCAAGCTCGGGCGCGCCGCTTTGCAGGCCGATGCCGGCAGCCGCGGCGCGACTGAGAGCGAGGGTCTCGATCACCAACGTTCGCGCGTAGCTCAGGACCTGAGGCAGCGCGAGCAGCACGGCATCGTGCGCAAGTGGATCGTCGAGCGATTCCGCCCAGCCAAGCGCGTGCCTGACCTGCGCGACCGCGATGTCGTTGGCTTCGGCAATACCAATCGGCCACCAGACAGACCGGCGCCAGTCGGGAAAGCGCGCGATGCTTTCGAGATCGCTGGGGACATCCCGCGCCGACACCGTGTCAAGCATGCAGGCCAACATAGGGATTTTGCTTGACATGGGCGTTGATGCACAGCAGGTCCGGCCGCGCCGCGAACAAGCCGCAAAGCTCGGCATAGCCGAATTCCGGATTGGCCGGATAGAACGCGTCGTAGACGGCACTGACCAACCGGTAGTCGTCCTCGGTGTCGACCACCAGCCGCCAGGCGCGCCGGTCGGGCTTGCCGGTCAGGATGAGCGACGGATATTGATCCGGCCGGCGCCAGATATAGGGCGTCACGTGCTCCCGTTCGTAGGGGTCGGTGGCCCTCTCGTCCGCTTCATAGAGAGCGCTAGCGTCCATGACTTCGGTGTCGAAGCCGAGCGGAAAGCCCTCATCGAACGCCGTACGGGCGTACCGCAGTGTCTCGCCCTTCGCGGCCATGTAGGCTGCTAGCACCGCTTCGCTGACGCGCGGATCGACCAGCGGACAGTCCGAGGTAATCCGCACCACGACACCGGCCGAGGCCGCGCGGGCGGCGGCTGCCGTGCGCGCCAACACGTCGTGCTCATCTCCCCTTACAACATCGACGCCGAGACCGTCGAACGCGGCCATTGCCGCATCGTGGGCCTTGCCTTCGGCCAATGCGACGACGATCCGATCCACGCCCTTGATCCTCGCCGCCCGCTCCACGGTCCGGCGCACGAGCGGCGATCCGGCCAGAGGCTGCATGATCTTTCCGGGAAAGCGTGAGGAGGTCATGCGTGCCTGCACGACCACAACCACGGCCTCGCATGCCTTGCTCATGCCGTCAACGGCTCTTGGCGCTGCAGCAGGCCCTTATCCTCCGCCAGGCACCCGGCCTGCCAGAGCTGCTCCAAGGCCAGACCGCTACGCTCGGCGATCGAAAGAAGATCGTTGTCGCCGTCGGCCATATTCAGCACCCACATCAACGCCTCCACGTGCCGGCGCTGGTCCGCGGTGCTCAATGTCGGATAGAGCCCGCGCGTTCCCAACTGTGGCTCACCGTAAGGGTAGAGCGACTTGAAGGTTAGATTTTGATCGAGCACGCGACAGATTGATTCGTAGGCGTCGATACTGCCCTGCAAAGCCTCAAAGCTGATCAGCGACTTGTTATCGAGCGAGGTATGGTACTCCGGATATTCGCCGTAAACGCCGCGCATGAGCGAGCCGACCGGCAGGTTGAAGCCCGGCGAGCAATACTGCCGCTCGTCGCTGCCGACGGGCGAGAAATCGCGTAGCTCGTACGCACCGCTCAGATGCTTGAGCGCATAGGCGGCGGCGCGGTCGGCCAGGCTGTCACCCTCGCGCGAGCGCTTATAGGTGAAATGCGTATCGAGGCCGACGCAGGTGACGACGTAGCCGGCGGCGAGCCGCTGCCGCAGTAAGTCGCCGCGCATGGACAGATAAGCGAGCGCGCCTATCGTCTCCGGCGCAAACACGAAGCGGTAGGTCAGCCGCCGCTCCGGCCAGGCGGCAAGGCGACGATATAGAAAGGCCGCCGCAATTGGGCCGCTAAGCTCGTTATTGGCGAGCGAGGGATGGCAGGTATAGGTGGAGATAAGAACCTCCGCGGATTCTTCACCGGAAAGTACCGCCTCCGAAAGCGTCATCGAGCCGTCGACCAAATTCGTATCGACGACAATTTCATAATTGCCCTCCGGTAGGGCGCGGCGCCGACGCTCGTTCAGGCAGAACCCCCAGCGCGGCTCGTAATAGCTGGTAACGTAGGGGATGGCGTCCGGCAGGTCGGGCCGGCTGTGCAGGTGTCGGTCAAGCTCGGCGCGCGAAATGGTCCCCCGAAAGGGCGCTGCGTAATTAATCAGATGCAGATTGTTGTCGGCCACGTCCGCCACGCGGCTGCCGTCGGGCGCCTGCACATAGGCTTCGCGGACGATCCACTCCTTGGGCACCGTCCAGTCGAACGCGCGCGTGCCGCTCGGAACCTCGATGCGCTCCAGAGGCACCAATTCATTGAGGATGTCGTGGGTCGCGCGCACGCCAGCGCCCGAAAGCGAGCGCAGCAGCGGCCAATGCCGGTCGAACAAGGCTTCAAGGTCGTCGAGGGTCTCCCGCACCTGGCCAGGCGATTGGCGATGAATGGCGGTCATGATACGACGGCCGGCGCGAAACGGTCGCTGTAGAAATAAGCGTAGTTCTGCCACTTATAGAACTCGGCGGCGGCCCGCCGGCGCGTCGCTGCATCGAATGCCGGCGCATAGCCGAATGCCTCCATCTTGCCGGAAAAATGGAACTCGATAGCGGCCGCTTCCTCGTCCGTAATGCGCTCGCGCCAGCGCCCGACATTGCGGCTTTCGATTCCTGCGGTCTGCACCCCGTCGTAGCTGTTGCCGGTTGCCGGTACGCCGAGTACGGTCGGACGCAACAGACAGGGATCGAAGTCGATATCGAGAACGGCCGCGATCTTGCACATTGTCGCTTCCGGCCGCACGACGAAGTCTTCGTAGCGCACGAGGTGATATCGTTCGGACCCGTAGGTAGTCTGATTTTCGCGTGCCATGGCGAAGCCGAGCTCAGCACGATGAAGCAAGCTTGCCAGCGTTCTCTTGCGGTCCTCGCCCAATCTTCCGTAGTGCTTGTCGACGCCGGCGGCCAAGGCGGCGAAATTATCGCGCGGGTCGCGCAGAACATGAATGAAGCGGATATCCGGAAACCAGCTCAATATTTCGGCGGCGTAGATCTCGATGCTGGTCTCCTTGATCACGCCCCATTTCGCCGACCCGACCGGCGGGCCCGCCACCGTCTGGAACGACGCCATCAGGCGCACGATCAACGCGCGCAGATCGGCGAGCTCGTCGTCCCGCAGGCCCCTGAAGAAACGCTCGCGGTGTTTGTCGACATCGAACGCGTCGGAACAACCAAACGCGCCCAGGCGGTCCGCGAGATCATCAAAGAGAATGCGCTCGAGTCGCTTACGGCGCGCCTGCGGCGAAGGGTTGGTCTCCACGAAATCCGGGAAATAGGCGTAAAGCAGGGCAAGATCGATTGGATAAACGGCAAGACGGGGATGGCCGTCCAACAAGTTTGAAAGCAGGGTGGTGCCGGATTTGCGGTGGCCGCAAATCGCAACAAGGGGACTATGCTTAGGCATGCTTCTTCGCCGAAGTCGTCCAGTGCCGCAGATCGTCTTTCAACGCGGCGGCAAGCGCGCGCAGGATCTTGACATTGCCGCGCCAGCTGCCGAAGCGTGAGTGTCCCTGGCGTGGCCTGACAGCGACAGGGACGGTGCCGTGGACTGCGTTACCCCGCAGCAAGGCCAATGCCAGTGCGGTGTTGACGCTTGCCGTCTTGGTCGCCGCACGATGGGCGGCATAGCAGCCCATCCGGAAACCTTTCAAGCCGCAGAGCATGTCGGGCACCGCGAAACGCATTCTTGCATAGAGGTTGAACAGAGATTCCGAAAAGCGCGGCGCCTCGGCGCGTACGCCGAGGATCAGATCAACGCCACCTTTCTTGAACGCATCGATCGTTCGGACGACCGATTGCGCATCCAATTGTCCGTCGGCATCGAAAGTCACGGCAATCTCGGCGCCGATTCGTTCCGCTTTCGCAAAGCCCGAAGCCAGCGCGGCATCGTAACCGCGATTGCGCCGGTGGCGCACGACGGTCGCCCCTGCAGCCGCCGCGCGCTCAGCGGTGTCGTCGGCGCTGCCGTCGTCGACGACGAGCGGGATTCCGAGAGCGCGAACGCTCGCCACGACGCGTGCGATCGACTCTGTTTCGTTATAGGCAGGGATGATGATGGCGGCCTTCATCGCCACGGGTCATGCGAGGTCGTCGAGCAGCACGCATTCGCCGGCCGGGATGTCGCGCGCCGCACTGCGGCCGACGACTTCATCCATCCGGTACGGCGGCAGCGCCTTGTCCGGGCATGGACGAAGCGCAATCAGATCACCGGCCTCAATGCGCGCGCCCTTACCGATGGCGTGGGCCGCGCGCACGGCGCGGCGCTGCAAATGCACGGTTTCCGCCTCGTTGTCCATGACGCGTTTTTCCTCGGTCCCTAGCGCCGCCTCCAGTTCGCGCGTGCGCTCGACCATGTCACGCCAGTCGGCCGGACTCATCGAGAAGGCATGATCCGGCCCTTCGCGGGCGCGGTCATCGGTGAAGTGCTTCTCGACCACGCGGGCGCCGAGCGCGACCGCGCCCAGAACGGTCGCACAGCCGGGGGTATGGTCGCTCAGCCCGAGCACGACGTCGGGAAATTCGCGCGCGTAGCTCTTGAGCACGTTGAGCGCGATGTGCCGGAAGTTTTCCAGGCTGCCCGTATAATTGGTGTTGCACTGCAGGAGCACAATGCGGTCTGCGTATTTACGCGCGGCCGCCACCGCCCGGCGCACGTCGTCCATATCGGAAGCGCCGGTGGCGATGATGACTGGCAGGTGAAAGCGCGCCATCGCCTCAATCATTGCCGGCCAGGTGATGTCACCGGAACCGACCTTCCATGCGCACACATAGTGCGACAGTTCCTCGAGTAAGTCCGGATCATAGGGCGAGGTGAAGTAATCGATCTCGGCCTCGTCGCAAGCCGCCTTCAACTCCCGTGTCCATTCCATCGGCAGCGAGGCGCTCTTATAGACGTCGAACACGCTCTTTTTCCATTTGGACTGATGAGAGAGTTGCCCGCCGAGCGCCTTGAAACCGTGGTCAGACACAATCGTCTCGGCGCGGAAATTTTGAAACTTGGCGGCGCTGGCGCCGGCCTTCGCGCACTGGTGAATGAGCATCTTAGCGCGTTCTAGCGAGCCGTCGTGATTGGCCGCGATGTCAGCGATAAAATAGGTCGGTTGATCGGTGCCGATCTTGTGACGCCCGATGGTGAACTCGGTGCTCATAGCTTGGCGATCTCTTCGTGCAGAGTTGGCATCGGCCGGCCGACAGCGCCTTCGAGCCGGGCGACGTCGAGACGGAGGTCATGGGCGCGCGGCGCGCGGTCCGGCAACTCACTGGAGCGGCCCAGCCGGGCCATATCGGTCTGCAGCCCCTTATGCTGGGCGACCGCCAGGCCGAAGGCGGCCTTAGTGTCGCCGTCACGGCAGCCGGCATTGAAGACACCGACCAAACCGCATTCGACTACTTCGACGACCAGATCAGCCAGCGTGGCCATATGCAGCGGCGAGAACAAGACGTCCTCGAACAGCGTGACCGGACGACGCTCCGTCAGGCTGCGGACCACAAACTCGCTCAGGCTCTGGCGTCCGTCACGGCGCGACGGGCCGAAGAAATTCGTACGCAGAACGATCGTTTTGCCATGACGCAGAGAAGCCTGTTCGCCCGCGATCTTACTTTTTCCGTAGACATTGACCGGCCCGACCGCATCTTCCCGGTGCGGGCCGGCCGTATCCGGATATACTTGGTCGGTCGATATTGCCACGAGGCGGGCCGATTCCGGCAAAGCATTAGCCAGACCTGCAGCAGCGTCGCGATTGGAAGCATAGGCCTCGGCCGACTCGCGCTCGCAGCGATCCACATCAGTCAGTCCGGCGGCATGGACGATGACATCAGGCGCGACGTCGGCAAGGAGCGCCCGCGTCGCGGCGGTGTCGCGGAGGTCGCAGGGGTGGTCCCCACCCGAGCGCGCGGTCGTGACCACCATCCCATCGCGGCGACAGGCCTCGACCAGATAAGGTGCCAATAGCCCCGTCGCCCCCGTGATCAGCCAATGCCGAGCCACCTACTCGGCCGCCCTGTCGGCGGCCACGCTTGGCAACAGCCCCTGCTCTTTCAGCACCGCGCGTAACGCATCGGCATCGAGCCATTCCGCGTTGGTATCGCTGCGGTAACAGAAGCCAGCCGCCACGCTTGGATGGCCCGCTTCACCGAGGCTCTTATAATTGTAAAGATGAATGGCGGGCTCGACCACATATCGATCGCCTAGGTCGAAGGTCGTGCGTGCTTCGTCTTCGGTAATCAGCACCTCGTGCAGCTTTTCGCCCGGACGAACACCCACGCAATCCACTTTGGCGCCCGGCGCCAGTGCCTCGACGAGTTCGCTCAGCCGCAGACTGGGGATCTTGGGAACGAATATCTCACCGCCCTTCATCATGGCCAGCGACGACAACACGAACCGCACCCCTTCGGTCAGGGTGATGGTGAAGCGGGTCATCGTCGGATCGGTGACGGGCAGACTTTTCGTGCCTTGCTCGATCAGGCGCCGAAAAAAAGGCGCCACGCTGCCGCGAGATCCAAGCACATTGCCGTAGCGGACCACCGAAAATTCCGTTCCGCCCTTACCGCTCAAGTGATTCGCCGCGACGAAAATCTTATCCGCCGCCAGCTTGGAAGCGCCATAGAGGTTGACCGGGTTGGCGGCCTTGTCCGTGGAAAGGGCGAGGACCTTCTTGACGCCGCCATCCAGCGCAGCTCGCACGACATTTTCCGCGCCGTGAACGTTGGTCTGGATACACTCGAACGGATTGTATTCAGCCGCCGGAACGTGCTTCAGCGCGGCCGCGTGAATGACATAGTCCACTCCGCGCATGGCCATGTGCAGCCGATCGCGGTCGCGCACATCACCAATGAAGTAACGCAGGCAGGGATATGTTTTGACCGGCAGCGCATGCTGCATATCGAACTGCTTCTGCTCGTCCCGCGAGAAAATGATCAGCCGGTCCGGCTTGCTGGATTCGAGGACGTGGCGCACGAAGGCCTGCCCGAACGAGCCGGAGCCCCCGGTAATTAACACGCTCTTGTCCGTCAGGTCGGCTTCAGGGAATGGCGCACTAAGCGTTTTCAAATTCTCGATCACGTTATTGAGGTATCCCCTTGACTACGTGAACTGTTACACCACGCCGGAGGTCTGGCGCGCATCGTTTTCGGCAGCGGAATCGGCATCGAAATGGTCATGAGCGCCGACCTGCGACCGATAGGCTCTTGCATACCAGCCGCCGCCTTCGATCAGTTCGTTGTGGGGCCCGACCGCGTCCACCTTGCCGTTCCGGAGCACGATGATCTGCTCGGCGTCCGCGATGGTCGAAAGACGGTGTGCGATGACGATGATTGTGAGGTCGGTTTCGCGCTTCAAGGTCTGCAACGCATCGCGAAACGCCGCCTCCGCGTCTGCATCGAGCGCACTCGTGGGCTCATCGAGGATCAAGATCGGCGCACGTCGCACGAGCGCGCGCGCGATGTCGAGCCGCTGGCGCTGTCCACCCGACAGTCGAGCGCCGCCATCACCAAGCAGCGTGTCGAATCCTTCGGGCAGGGCCTCGATGACCGGCAGCGCGCCAGCAAGTCTTGCCGCTTCGCGCACTTCTTCGTCGCTCGCGTCTTCTTTCCCGTAGCGGATGTGTTCCGCGGCCGTGCTGTTGAATATTTGCGGCTGCTGCGGCACGAACGATATCCCCGCACGCAAGCTTTCTGTCGTAAATTCCGAAATCGGAACGCCGTCGAACAGAATACTGCCGGTTTGTGGATCACGCAGGCGCGGCAACAGATCAACGAAGGTCGATTTTCCCGCACCGGAAGGGCCAACAAGGCCAGTCATACGTTTAGCTGGAATGGCGACCGAGACGTCCCAGAGCGCCGGAACGCGCTTTTTGTCGTAGTTGAACGTGACACGATCAAACCTGATCTCCTGGTCCAGTTGGTGAAAGACCTTAGTCCCGCCACGTACCTCATGCGCTTCCTCCATGGTCGCCAAATACCGCACCAATTTTTGCGCGGAGGCCCACTTGCCGGCGATCTTATTGTAGTCACCGACCATACTCCGAAGGATCGGCAGCAGCCGGGCCAGCACAAGCACAAAAATGCCCAGTGTTGCCAAGTTGAGCCCCAGCACGCCGGCGCCCACGAAAACTGTCAAATAGGCAAAGCCGAGGAGGATCGGCTCGGGAAGGAGAGTCATGCGGGTGGCGACGAGGTCTTGATGCATGGTTTGGTCGGTCAACCGTCTGCTCAGTTTGGCGAACGCCTTAGCCTCGGCCTTTTCCGTGCCCGAAAGACGAATGAGGCGCGCATGCTTGAGCCGCTCCACGACAAATGTAGTCATTTGAATGTTGCCGCTGCTGATAGCCGCTCCAGTTTGCTTAATCTCGGCCATAAGATTCCGGCCGAGAAAAACTGCAAATGCGATCAACCCCAGCGAAACGAATGTTGTCGGCGCGGAAAGCACGAACAGACCGGCGAGATAAATGGAAATCTGAATAACTTTCCCCAGAGTGGACACGACAGAAAACAACGAGGATAACGCCCGGCTTAGGTCGGAAATCATGTTGTTTGCAATTTCGCCGATTGCAGCTCGATCCTGCACGTCGGTCCGCGCACGCAAGAAACCATTCAACGCCCGCTGCCGAATTGCGTTAACGGTGTCACGTTTTACGTAGGCCTCGTTTCTAACTCTGTAATAATTGATGAACTGACGCAAAAGAATGAAGGCGAAGCTTATCGCGAGCAATACGCCGAGATTGAGCGGGATTCCTGTTGTCGCCGATATTTCGCGCAGGATTTGCCAATGCCGGCCTTTGAGGGCCGGGCTATCGACCGAAGCGCCGGTCCGCAACAATTCGAAAATCGGCAGCAGGACGCCGACGGCCATGCCTTCGAACACGATCGAAACGATGTTCAGGACGAACATAAAGGCCACCGAATGCAGCGACAGGCTGAGTTGCCGAGCCATCGTGAGCCATTGACGAGCAAAACTGATCATAGTCCGGGAATCCGACGATTGGACGGGCGGCAGCAGCCTCGTGGAACCTGGAGCTTGACCGCCACGAACACGAACGAGACGCCTTTGCTACTCCGCGGCGCTCTGAGCGATGTTTGCTTGAGACGTATTTGGCCGCGCGCCCCACTGATCGCCGAGCACGACGGCGAGCCGGTCGAGAGCAGCAGGAATGTCCTGCTCGGGAAATGCCGTCGCCCGCTCGGCATCGGTCATGTAGCCAAGGTGACGATCATGCGTCGCAGGGTCGGACACTGCAGGACGCGCGAGCGCCTCCACGACCTTTGTGCTCAACTCGTTTGGATTGTGCGCCATTACAGAGAGCCCGGCGCCATCATAGAAGTTCGGCGCCACCGTCAGCACCCTGCGCCTCAACAGCAGCCCCTCCCAACCCGAACTGCCATTCTCGGTCACAATCAAATCCGCATGTTTGAGATACTTGAATTGTGAGTCGAACGCATCGATCAGCACGACATTCGGCAGGCGCGACAAGTTTCGATAATAATCCTTCGGACGCTGACCGAAATTCAAGCGATGCTCACGCACCAGCAATTGGTATCCTGCAGGAAGGCAGCTCGCCAGAACTTGGATGGTGTTGCGCTGGTCCTGCCATGGCGTCGCCTGAAACGTCAACGGTTGGTCCGTTTCCTTGTGAATCGGGAAATAGACGTATTTCATCTCAGCCAGCGCAGGGTCGTCATAGGTGCGCAAAAACCGCCGATGACGGTACCCCCCCACAATTCGCGAATAAGGCGCCCAGACACGCTCAAATGCACTGGCCCGCAGCTCCCGGTCGAGCCTCCTCAACCGGTACATGACATCGATGGCAACACCACGCGCCAGCAAAACCGGCAGCATAATCCATTTATACGGCCGCAGCCGCCAGGGATTGCCGGTCAACTGCCACTTGTTCTCAACATAGTTCGACATCGCCGGCTGCTCGCGAAACGACTGAATGTAGGCCTTGGCCTCGTCGCTAACGGCCGCACCGGCCTCCCGCCGGGCTGCGGCATCGCTTGCGGCGGCGGGATTGAGCATCAAAGGATCCGTGGTCCAGTATTCCTGACCGCTGAGTATCTTCGACCGGCGGATCGCAAGGCATGGTATGCCTCGTCCCGCTGCAGCGAGCCAGACCGGATACTGCAAAGCTGTGCCCCACTCCGTCGCGATAAGCACGTCAGGCTTGCAGGTTTCAATCACGTCATCGGCAAATGCAAACAGACGCCGGACAATTTTGGCCGGCTCGGTATTGTCTCCGAGCACCCGATCCGCCAGCGGCGACTTTAGCCGGTCGCGGGCCGCTACCACATAGCCGCGGCCGATGCTAGCCGGCGCGGCGGCTATGACACGGCCAACCGGAATCTTGGTTCGCAACTCGGCCTGCCAAAGGCGCTGATCGACGTCGGCTACCTGCGCTGGATCGCTTTCCCAAGGAGCGATATTTAGCATTCTCGGAAAAGCAAAAACCTCGCCATCAGGTGAAAACAATTTTTTGAATGCGTCTTCATCATTTGCGACGCATATTGCATCGATCCTCCAATCCCAACGTTTCTTGGCTGCTTCCATAAGCTGGGTAAGGCGATCCATTCCAAACCTGCCGATTGGATGAAACAAAACCAGCGCGCGCAACCCGACAGGCTCATTCTCATTTCCGTACGGCCGATCGGCCGACTTACTGATATTCATCAAAACCTCCAAATAGTACGCCGCTTGACGCCCGCTCTCAGCAATTTTGCGATAGGGGCTTGCTCGGCGGCGTTTGGTCTCGAATCCAATGTGTCCATGCTAAAGCATGGGCTGCCCGGGCCGCTAAACGGGTGCGCTGTCCGAGCGCGACTCAGGCTCCGTTGCCGGTGCGGCCGAAATGCGCCCCGGAAAGCACGAGACGGCGCACCTCATCTGCCGGCTCCGGAGCCAGGTCGAACAGCGGCGTGCGCACTTCCCGTGCCTTGTACGGCAGCATGAAAGCGACCGTAAGCATCTTACGCTCGCCGGACCTGCAGCGGCTTCCATAGTGGAAACAGTTCGACGTGTCGGCGAAACCGCCACTACCCGATTCGCCACCGAGCGCAATCTGGTCGCCGGGAGCGCAATGCGCGAACACGTCCTTGTCGGTCAGGCGCCCGTCCCCGCGGAAGTAGATGGATTCGTACCGCGTCTTGCTGCGCACGACATTCGAAACATTCGTCGGCAACAAGGTGAGAGGTCCGGTGTCCTCGTCGTTAGGATCGACGTTGATGAAAAGCTTGACCAACTGGCTTTCGGGCTTGTCCAAGTGATAAAGTTGGCTGCTGAACTCATGATCCTGTGGCGGGGTGAGCCAGATACCGATTTCCTTCATCTGTGGCACCATGCCGTAATAGTCGCTTACGATGTGGAGCATCGCGTCGCTTAACGCGAAATCCAGCAGCGCCGGATAGTCGCTAAAATCTTCCGCGCGCTCGAGCTGGTAGAATGGATTGTGCCGGCGCGCACGCCAACCGGTCTGGCGCCGGTCCGCGATGATGGCACGAACCGCTTCCAGCACTTCTTGCGTGCCGGGCAGCGTATTCGGACCGACCAGCGCGAAACCCCGGTCCGGCGGAATGAACCCGCGCCAAGGGGAAGCGGCGAGCATTTCCCGCGCCAGCCTGCGGCGGCGGACTAAGTCCGGCGCGTTGCGCGCCACATCCACCGTATTCGCAAGTGAATTCAACACGCCGTACGGAATGCCTGCGCCAAGGCCATAGTGATAAAGGCGAGCTTCGAAATCCATGACTTCCCTCACTTTTTAGCCTATCCACCTGGCGACTGATTGATATTTGTTCTCAGGTGGGCCGTCCACTCCAGCCCCATCACCTGTTCGCCACGCGCCCTTCGCCGTGCGACCGCTCATGGTCAATTGGCAGCCACGGTCCTTTGCTCGCAGGCGAACGTCGAACCCAAGCTGCGCTGCAAAAGCTCAAAGGCGGAACTGACCTGCTCGGATTCGGGCGGAAATGTTGTTTCCAATTCGGCGTCGTACGCGCAACCGAGGTTCCGGACAAAGGCGTCCACATCCTGCACGGCCGGCTCCGCCAGCGCCGCCACGATGGCCGCGCCCAACCGCGCGGGATTGCCCACCTTGATGCCGAGCCCCGCGCCATCATAGAAATTCTCGGCGAGCGTCATGGGCAGGCGCGCCAGATCGCAGTAATGGCGCGTCGAGCGGTGGCCGAAATTACCCCGGTGCTCGCGCACCAGCAGGCGATAGCCGGCCGGGACGCAGCTTGTCAGCAATTCCACGGTGTTGCGCTGGTCGTACCATTGCGGCGCTTGAAGAGCCAAAGTGAGATCTGTTTCCTTGTGCATCGGAAAGTAGATGTACTTCATACCCGCCAGCGCCGTGTCGTTGAATGTGCGGAAAAAACGCCGATGACGCCTCAGCACGAAATAACGCCGATTGTAGTGCAGCCATTGACCGAGCACGGTGGCGCGGTCTTCCGGGTTGGAGCCGGACGCCGCGCGGGCGAGATGGCCAGGCAGCGCGCGGAAGAACCGCATATGCCATGTGAACCAGCCCCCTTTGCCCGGCCGCTCCCATTTGGACTGGATGTATTTCACCATCTTTGGCTCTTCGGAAAATGATCCGATATACGTCTGGGCTTCTTCGCTAATCGACGCTTTCGTACCCACCTGCCGTTTCTCGCCGGCACACGCGATGGACGCGGCATTGAGCATCAACGGATGCGTCGTCCAGTAGTAGCGCCCTGAAGCGATCTTCGAGCGCCGCATGGCAACGCATGGAATACCGCGCCGCGCCGCCGCCATCCACATGGCAAACCGCACCGGCTTCATCCACTCATAGGTGAGGATCAAATCCGGCACCGTCTCGTCGAGGAGATATTCGGCGAAATGGTACAGACGCCGGAATATGCGCGCCGGCTCGGTATTGTCTTCTGCGACACGCAATCCGACGCGCGAGCGCGGGATATAGCGGTGGGGGCGCGCGAACCCCTGTCCGATGGTTGAGACTCCGCCAAGCAGCGCCTGTCCGACCGGCGTGCCGGTGCTGCGTTCCGCCTGTGCAAGCAACTCATCGAGTTCAGCGGATTTCGCGGCATCGACTTCCCAAGCTTGAAGCTCGGCCAGCAGCTTCGGACGGATGAAAAGCCGCCCCGAGCCACCCGTCAGATGCTCGAAGACCGAGCGTCCATTCGCCTCGCATAACACGTCAATATGCCATCCATGCTGTGCTTTACCGGTCTCGAGCACGCGCACGAGGTGAGTGGTCTGGGCAAATTCGCGCGATGGCAGCATGGCGAGCACGCGCAAGGCTCCCAGCTGCCCACTCGAAGCAACCGCTGGAACCTCGCCGGGAACCATCATCCGCTTAGACGCATTCAACATGCAGCGCATCCAACACGGGGCAACAGGCGCGCCGCCGAAATCCTTGCAGAGCCAATTGCTCAGAAGACGGCGGCGACGCACGCCCTACTGCGGCGCGGTCAATGCGAAAGTCCGCACCGGATCGTCGGCGTAGCGCATTGTTGCGATTTCCTCGCGGATCGGATCGAGAATCGGACAAGCGCTCCCAGAATCCAGACAATTCACCCGCGTGAAACTGGCCATTAGCATGAGCCGCCCCTCGAGGTTGCCGCGACTGCCGTAGTGCAGACACCGGCCAGTATCGATGATAAAGCCCTTGCCCGCAGAGCCGGCGGTATTGAGGAGATCGCTCGGCCTGAACACCGAAAAGATCTTCTCGTCGGTGATCTTCCGGTTCGAGTAGCCGACCTTGGCGTCGAAACGCAGCGACTGGTCGGCGCCGAGAAAATGAAGCGGCCCCATGTCGGCCGTCACATCTCGCAAGTTGATGAAGTCCTTCGCCTGTCGGCTGTCGCGGTGGTCGTAGTGGAACAACTGTGCGCTTTCCAGCGTGTTGTTGGGGGGCGACCACCACACGTAAAGACGGTAGAGCCGCGGCACCTGACCGAGATAGCCCGAAACTGCCCGCAGGATGTCCTCTTGCAAGGCGATGTCCATGAATTCGCGGTGCGCCAGCAGTTCCCCCGTGCGAATCAGGTTGAAGGGCATGTATCGTTGGTCGGCCCAGCGCTCTTTTTCCTGACACCAGGCTTCGCCAAGCCGCCGCGCGTGGGCGAAGGGCTCCTTCATGCCCGCAAGCTCAGTGACATCGAATCCCGCCCAGCCGCGCTTGCCCGCAACGCGAAGCTGACCGTCATGGGGCTCGCCGATATCGTCCAAGAGCTCACGCGCTTCCCGTTCCAGCGAATAGCGGCTCGCCATCCTGACGAACCGGCGTGCTTGCCGGCGCGATTTCTCCGCATAGCCGGCCAATACAGCGACAGACCCCATGGGAACCTCCATTCTCTCCGTTCGCTTATGCCAATCCTGAGGCTATCAACGCGAGCGCTACAGCGCCGCACGCTGCTGCAAGTCAGACCTAGAACTATTCAAATCGACCGCCCTCACGACGGCATCCTTATAGAGCCCGCGGCAGCGATCTTCGATGAGGCCGCGCTCCTCTTCAGACAGCGTCGATTCCCGGGCCAACGGCGAGCTGATCAAACCGGGCTGCTCGACGGCAAAGCTCGAATTGGCGCTCATGATCTTTCCATTGAACGTCGGCTGCAGCAGGATCGGATCGAAATCGATCTCGAGCACTTGCGCAAGCCAGCGCATCGTCGCCTCGGTCCGTCTCACAAGATCGTCAAAGCGCAGGACGATGACCGAGTCCCCGTACCGGCTCTTGTTCCGCAGCAAGGAGAAGGCGGATGCGACCCACTGATCGACGATTTGCCTGGCGTTAAGGCTCGCACGAACCGAGCTACGATGCAGTTTTGCGGAAGGGTACCAAGTCAACGGCTCGCGAACGATCTGAATCAGTTTTCCGTCCGGATAGCAGGCAAAAAACTTTTCGACGCTCTTCTCGTGCTGCGCCAGCCGCGGCGCAAAGGCCGTGATCCATCTCTTGCCGGCCAGATCTCCGTCGTAATTCAGCCACCCGCCAAAATAGGCGGCAAAATAACAATTAAAAATATCGCGCGGGCTTCGCGGCGGATATTTTTGGAACAGCTCTTGAAAAATTACGTATTGTAGCTTCGGGATCATAAAAAATGCCCGTCTTTCGCCGTCTCGCTTGCCCTTCGTGTAGCCATCGCGAATCCACGCGATGACCTTGCTTTCGAACAGCATACGGAAGTTCTTGTCAGCGCCGAGCGCGACCTCCACAGGGGACCAGTCTTCGTCGGTAGGATAACCGGTCTTGAGCTCATGCGGGTGCGCCGCAAGCGCAGGATGGCCGTCGAACAACTGGCTGAGCAGCGTACCTCCCGACCGGTGCGCTTGCGAGATCAAAATAAGCGGGCTCTTCATCGGAACGGCTTGGGCGCGCAGGAAGGCGCCGACTTCGTCGAGATTAGCGATCCGGCCGTCAAGCGCGGCTTCGACGAGGCGGCTGTTCTTGTCGCGCCGAAGAAACGACACCGCCCTGCGGACGACAGGCCACTGGGATAGCTCGCTCAGTAACCGGGGCATATCTATATCGGGACTCTTGTGCCGCGGCGAAGGATTCTGCTGTACTGCATCCTTTCTGTGACCGGATTCGAGAAGAGCGCGGCCGCTGGCGATTTTTCGTCCGCGGCATTTTGAATGCTTACCGGCTCGACCCGCTCCAAATTCATCTCTGATTCTGACAAGCTCTCGTTTCCGAACGACGGAAATTCCCGTTCAGGATGCAATGGCTGCATCCATCTCGCTCGTGACCGCCTGCGATTCGCCTCCACCGGCAAGCAGGGGGCGCAGGGCTTCGTGCAATCGCTCAAGAGCGGCTGTCTCATCATTCAGCGGGAAGGTCGTCTCCCGGTCCCCGTCGATCACGCAGCCCAGAGCTCTGTCCCATTCGCTCGGACTCGAGACCGGTCCGACCGCCAGTGCATCCAGGATCGCCAAATTCAAGAGCTCGGGCTGCTCCGCTTTCGTTCCGAGACCAGCGCCGTCGTAGAACGTGCGGGACAGCGTCAAAACTCGGCGACCGAGCAACAGCCCTTCCCAACCCGACGAACCATTCTCGGTGACGATGAGTGCGGCGTGCTGAAGGTATTTGAACTGCGAATCATAGGGGTCGATCAGCGTCACGTTCGGCAAGGCTTCATATCGCTTGTAGCTGCTTGTCGGCCGATGCCCGACATTCATGCGATGCTCGCGCACGAGCAAGCGATAGCCGTTCGGCAGCATGCTGGCCAGGATG
The DNA here is from genome assembly GCA_037385125.1 of Pseudolabrys sp. Classification (GTDB taxonomy): domain Bacteria; phylum Pseudomonadota; class Alphaproteobacteria; order Rhizobiales; family Xanthobacteraceae; genus Pseudolabrys. The sequence continues at coordinate 12,175 of JARRNI010000019.1, read as the reverse complement.
CTCACCGTATTGCGCTGATCGTGCCAGAGAGTTGCCTGGAAGGTCTGGGCGAGCTCCGCCTCTTTATGAAGCGGGAAGTAAATGTATTTCATCTTGGCCAGTGCGTCCTCATCGAGGACGTTGAAGAACCGCCGATGCGTGCCGCCCAGATACAAGGAATGATAATAGCGCAGGAACCGCGACAGTGGCGGCTCCCGCAAGGCAAGATCCTGGCCGCGGAACATATTGATGAATTCACGGACGACAATGCGGCTATTCTGCCAGTGCCAACGCAGAAAGTTTCGCCGATGCTTGTTCTGCCATCGGGCGGCGATGTAGTTGATCACCCGCGGCTGGGTTCGGAATGCGGCGATCTTGTCGCACGCCTCACTGCTTTCTTTTGCGCCCGCCTTAACCTTCTGCCTGGCGAGATCAACAGCCCTGACATTCATCATCAGTCGGTCGGTCGTCCAGAAGGCATGGTCGGGCGTAATCTTCGAATAACGCAGCGCCACGCAGGGAATTCCCCGTCGTTGCGCCGCCAACCAAATGCAATAATTCAGCGGCGTAGCCCATTCGAACGTATAGACCAAGTCGGGCTTCGCGGAATCAAGCATCTCGTCGGCAAATCGGAAGAGCCGGCGGACGATGCGGAAAGGTTCAGTATTGTCGCGAAGGACACGGCGCACCAGCGCGTATTTCCGGATATGGCGGACCGAGAGGTTGAACCCGCGCCCGACGCTGTGACCGGCTGCCAATATGATCCGGCCTGCCGTCGTGCCAGCGATGCGCTCCGCATCGCGCATGGCATCTTCGGTCTTTCTTACCTCGCCGGAATCGTCTTCCCAGCTTCCGGCGCGCAGCAGATGAGGCTTGGCGAAGATTGCACCATCGGGTGCGACCAAACCCCCATAGGCCTTCCGCTCGATGCCATCGCAGAGAACGCTCACCCGCCAGTTCCAGCGCGCCTTGGCAGGCTTCAGAAGACCGAGCAACTGCTTTGTTCGGTCCTTCTTGAACGGAGGCAGCACGGCCAGCACATGCAGGCCTTGCATTTGCCGCTCGGGCGCCGCTTCGATGTTCCTGGTATCCATGGTTTAAGCGATGGCAGGCTCTAGCGTTTCGGCAACGGTCGCTGTCAGGCTTTCGGCATCGAGTTTATGTGCGCGCAGCACTTCCTCGTTCTGACCGCAAGCCGGGAAATCGGTGAGCCCGAATGCGTGCAGATGCGGCGGCGCCTCCAATGCAAGCCCGGCCATAGCGGCCGCAATCATGCGTCCCTGGCCGCCCTTCACCAGATGATTGTCGAGGGTGAACACGGCACGGCGACCCGATACCGCCTGTTTGAGCCAATCGGCGTCGACTTGATTGAGCCAGGGGAGACTAACGATCGCGACGTCGATCCTATGGCGCTCAGCCAGCAACTCGGCCGCGCGCCAGGCCTGCGGCAGCAGGACAGGACCGTAGCCGATGATCACCGCGTCTTTGCCCGGCCGCAGCTCCACGCCCATGCCCGGCTGCGGCCGATACTCCTTGGGCAGCGTGTAGGGCACCTCGCAAGGAATGGAAACCAGCCGCAGATAGCCACTGCCCAGCGCGCGCGCGACAAGATAATCGAACAGCGGCGCCACTTCGGCAGCGCAGGACGGCTCCACCATTTCAAGTCCTGGAACGGCTCCCAGCAGTGCAATGTCGTTGACCTGCTGATGCGAATGTCCCGGCCCGCCGGGAAGGATGCCCGCGAGCGAGCCGCCATAGACGACTTTGGTCCGCTCCGAGGCATTGTTGTAGATCTGCTCGGCGGGGCGCGCGGCCAGAAAGCAGGCAAAGGAATGCACGACCGGCAACAGGCCCTGCAACGCCATGCCACCAGCTTGCGAGACCATATCCTGCTCGGCAATTCCACATTCCAAGAACCGGTCCGGAAAGCGCTCGCGAAACGGGATCAGCCCGGTATCAAGCACCAGATCGCCGTCCAGCGCTACCATGCCAGAATCGCGTTCGGCGGCGGCGATCAACGCCTCGGTGTACGCCGGAATGAGTTTTTCCGGACTGCGCGGCGCAACACGCGCCGGCGAAGCTTCGTTCTCGAGCCGAACCGGCTCGGCACCCACCGCCGCAAATGCAACATTTGCGCGGGCGATGAGCTCAGCAACGGCGGCGGCATAGTCATCCGGCGTGGGCGCGCCGCTGTGATAGCGATAGAGCGACCCCCTCGGCTCTATCGCCGTCGCCTCCATGAAGGAAACGCCCCTGCCCTTAACGGTGTCCGCGATGATCACCTGCGGCTTGCCGGACACCTTACGGGTCTCCACAAGCGCGTTTGCGAAAGCCTCGAAGTCGTGGCCGTCACAGCGCACCACGTGCCAGCCGAATGCCGAGAACTTGGCCTCCAGATCGCCGAGATCGCTCGTGTTCTCAACCAAAACGTCCGATTGCAGCTTGTTGTGGTCGACGATGGCGGTGATGGAATCGAGATTATGGTTCGCCGCCGAAACGAGCGACTCCCAAATCTGTCCTTCCTGCAACTCGCCGTCGCCGGTCATCACGAAAAAGCGCCGCTTGCGACCCAGACGCCGGTCGGCAAAGGCCATGCCCTTGGCCTTGGAGATCCCCATGCCGAGCGAACCGGTGTTCGTGATGATATTCTCAGTGCCGACATCCGGATGACCGGGCAGGCCGCCAACGCGGCGCAGTTGCCGCCTCATATCCATGGGCAGCATACCGCAGGCGATCATCGCGGCGTAAAGCCCCGGCGCGTCGTGACCTTTCGAGGAAAAGAAGACGTCGCCCTCGCCGCGCTTCGCACCGGCCGGATTGTGCATTTCCTCAAGCAGCAGCCACGTCACAATATCGAGCGCACTGAAGCTCGAACCGATATGACCCGAGCCGGCAAAAGAAATCATCGAGAGCGTGTTGATACGACACAGATCGGCGAACAGCGCTGCGCGCTCGTACGACGAGGCATTGAGCCGGCGGACACGATCGAATTCGGTCGCGGGAACGAAAGAAAGCGCTTCGGTCATGCGGAAAGGGGTATCCGGCTAGAGTGGTGTTTCGAAGGAAGCACCTCGGCCAGCAAATCGAAGGCCCGGGCACTTCCGCCTTCCTCGATCTGCGATGTGGTCTGCCATTCGGCGTCGATCAGCCAGCCGAGAGCGCGGTCATGGGCGGCCGCATCCTGCACCGGCGGCCGATCTAACATCGCGACAATCTCTCTTGCCAAATGCTCGGGCTCGCGCACACGATGATCCAGATCGGCAGGCGCATAAAAGTTGTCGGCCAGCGTGATGACGTGGCGCCCCAAGACAAGCCCTTCCCAACCGGTCGAGCCATTGTCAGTGACGATGAGGTCGGCATTGGCGATGTATTTGAATTGGTTATCGTAAGCGTCGATCAGGACCAATTGCGGAAGCCTCAACAGCTCCTTGTAGAATTCGTTGGGCCTGCGCCCGGCATTCAACCGGTGCTCGCGCACCAGCAGCTTGTAGCCGGCCGGCAAGGCACCGCTCAGCAGGGCCGCCGTGTTGTGCTGATTGACCCAGAACGACGCCTGATAGTTGAGCGCCTGTTCGGGATCCTTGTGAAACGCCAAGTAGACATATCTGAGATCCTGCAAATCGTTGGCTGAAAGCCGGCAGAAAAATCGCTTCTGGCGCCACTTGAGCCATGCCCGACGGTAATGTTCCACGAAAAGCTGAAGGGCCGGCTTCGGCCTCTGACCGGTGCCGCCGGCAACCGCAGATTTGATTTGCGCCCCAAAAAGACGGATCAAGTCGACGTGCCGACCAAACCACCTGCGGCGCTCGCTCTGCGCCCAATTCTTCCGGACATAGCCAAGCGTCTTAGGGTTCGAGCGAAACGCCTCGAGATGAGCACGCGCGCGCTCGCTGACCTCGGCGCCGACCCGTCTTTTCTCCGCGACCGCATCGCGCGCCCGATGATTGTACATCAAGGGTTCGTTCGACCAATAACACCGCCCGCTCCAGATCTTCGAGCGCCGGTTTACAGCGCATGAAATTCCCGCCTCGCGGGCCGCCATAAGAAATGCAAAACACAGCGGTTCCGCCCATTCGCCCGCCACCACCAGATCCGGCTTGACGCTATCCAGCACATCGCGCGCGAAGCCAAATATACGCCGGAGGACCCAGGACGGTTGCGTCGTGTCGGCCAGCACGGCCCTAGCAATGTTGTTCTGGAACCAGTGATAGGCGTGCCGGGAAAAGCCTCTCCCGATATCCCGCTCGCCAGCAAGCACGATGCGCCCGGCCGAGAGGCCGTTTGTGCGCTCACAGCGCGCTATATAGCCATCCAGCTTCTTGACCGCTTCGGCGTCGTCCTCGAGCGGTTGAGGGCGCGCAAAATCCGGCACGGCGGAAAACGTCGTCTCTGCGCCGAGCCGTCCACTCCAGAACCCGTTCGTATGCCGAGGACAGACCACATGGATGCGCCAGGCATAGTGCTCGCGGCCACTGGCCATGAAAGAGGCAAAATACTCCGTCCGGCTGTTCTTCGGAAGGAACAGAACGCACAGGCCCGACAACCGGTCGCGCGTGCCGCCCGTCATCCGAGGTTTCGAGTTGGTGTCGTCCATATTTTCCGCTGCCGGCCGGTCCAGATCACCACCGCAAACGCCGCCCGTTACGCCGCCTCTTTGAGATACGCCGCATAACCGAATTCCTCCAACGCGGCGCGCATCTCAGCCTGCTCGCTCTCGGTTAGTTCGGTGTAATACGACGTCATGCAGGGCTTACAGATTCCCCGCAGCGACAGCACGTATTTTTCGTGCGCGCCGGTGAGGAAGTTCCATTCCTTGGCGCGCTTGGGCAGCCGCGCCTGGAATGCGTTGAAGCGGTGCTGGGCCGCGACCGCTTCCTTCTGCCTGCCGACCTTGTGTAGTTCGTAAATCTCGATCAACGGCTCGGGCAGCGCACCCGCTAGGCTCGTCGTGCTGCCCGCCACGCCCACCGAAAGCACCATGATGAACTGGGTCGCCACAGCAGTAATGACCTGAAAGCCCGGCTCCGCCATGCCGATCACCTTGATCTGATCGGTGGTCCGGCTCGAGCTGAACTTGATGCCCGCAATGTTGGGATGATCCTTGAGGCGACCGACGAATTCCGGCGGGAAATACCGGCACCAGTTGCCGCTCGTATACATCCACAGCGGCTTGGGCGCGTAATCGGCAAGGTCGCGATAGAACTTGTCGACACCGTCCAGTCCCATTACCGGGTGATAGGGCATGACGTGATAAGCGTCGAAGGTCAGATCCTTGGTGGCGTCCATGAAGGCGCGGATGTCGTCCATGCAGAAGAAGCCGGCGCCGAGGATGAGCGGCAGCTTGCCGGCATTGGCCTTGGTGATGGCGCGCGCCACCGTTAGGCGCTTTTCAAAGGTGAGGTTCATGTCCTCGCTGCCGGTGCCGAGCACCCAGAAGCCGCCCACGCCGGCATCGGCGAGGAAGCGGATGAGCCGGCCGATCCCGTCGATATCGATCGATCCGTCCTCGTGAACCGGCGTCTGCACCACCGGTATGACGCCATTTAGTTCGCGACTGTTTTGCATTCTTGCCTCCGGGTAACGGGCGAAAACCCGCGCTAACGCGACTGCGCGGCTGCGCGGGCGGCGCCGGCGCTGTCGCCGAACGGATCATGCCCGAGATGATCGAAATAGAGTTCCGCGACCAGCGCGTCGATCTTCTCGTCGATGTCGGCAGAATGAAAGCGGTCCATCACCAGCGGCACCGACCGCTGCGAAACGAACGTGTTCTCGCGCAGGAAGAAGTCGCGCTTCATGGCATAGATCGAGGCATTGTAGATGTAGCCAGCGTCCCAGGCGGCCGCGCTTTCCTGTTCGTTATAGGGCACCAGATCGCCGTCTCGAATGGCCTTGATGTTCGGGTCGCGCTTCTTAACCGGCCCACGCACGCTGGCCAGCGTTTCGAGCGGCGACGCCCACAGCCGCTCGACCGCCTCGTCGATATGCGCCGCGCTGCGGATCGGGCAGGTAGGCTGCAGTAGCACGAGCAAGTCGTAGCGGCGCCCGGTGCGCTCTTCCATGCACGCCATGGCATGCCGCACTACGGCATTGTTGCGGTCGGTATCGCCGGAAATCGTCGCCGGCCGCATGAAGGGAACCGGCGCGCCGTAGCGCCGCGCCACCCCGGCGATCTCTTCGTCGTCGGTGGAGACCAGCCAGTCGGTCAGGCGCGTTGCATCCTGCGCCGCCTTGATCGTATAGGCGATCAGCGGGTGGCCCTTGAGAAGCATGACATTCTTGCGCGGCAGCCGCTTGGAGCCGCCGCGCGCCGGGATCACGGCGAGGACCTTGGGCAGAGTATCGTCGCTCGTTTCGACAGACATTTAGAGCCCGGGATAGCCAAACGATTTGAGATCAAGCCCGAAGTCGTCACTGAATGCACGGTTTGAATGCGCGTAGCGTTCGCGACAAAATGCGCGTGCCCTGGTTTCGATGTCGCGAACATGGCGCGTGTTAACGCCGGTCAGCAGGAACAGCTTGCTGAGCACTAGATCTACATTCCGGCCGAAGCGGCCCTTGCCCCAATTCGCCAAATAGCGCTGTTTGAAGTCGAAATAAGCCACCTTATTTTCCGGCTGCCGGGCGTTCCTGATTCGGCCGTCACTCAGTCGTTCGAGCGTCTCTTCACGATCAATGCCCATAAATTTCGATAACTCGCGCGCGTAGGTGTTGGGATCATGCTTGAAAAGCTCGTACGGAATCACGAGCAGATTCTCATTCCCAACACACTCGGCAAACGTACGGCACACCGCCCCGTAATCAAGATGATGCAGCAGGCTCTTATGCGTATGAGCCTCCTCCACGAGCAGATCCAAATTCTCTTGGAGCGGCTTTTCATTAGGCTTCCTGATTTCGTGAAAGAGCCATGAAAGAAGCAATTCGTCCTGCCGCCGCACAACAATGATAATCTTCGGATCACCGAAGAGGTCGATCAAACGACGGCAGAATACCGGCGTATCGACACATCGATAACCAAGCATCGACTCGTCGGAAATTAAGGGAACGCGCCCGCTAACGCCTCCCATCTCCTCGACAACTTGTATCATCGCCGCACGGATCGCATCCAGATCGTAAAGTGAGCTGTCGCTCCCGGCAATTCGATAGACGAGATCCAACAGCACCGGCGGTTTGTAAGGCTTGCCGAAATAGGCGATATCCTTGTGGTGCAGAAAGAGATCCCGCTGATGCTTGCTCGTGCTTGTTCGCTGAAACCCGACGTGCAGATACATCGGCCGCTCCTCCAACCCTGGCAGTCGCGGCTTTGTCTGTTCTCGCGTCACCGGCTTTGTCACTACTCTAACAGAGCGATGGTATCTTCGATACCCCGCTCCATATCGCCGGAACAGCGAAAACCAAGCTCGCTCAGGCGTTTGTTCGACACATCATAAGAGAGCTGGTTCATGATCTGCTGGTCGACGAAGGATTCCTGAAGGTCCGGGACATGCGTCCGGATGCGGTCGACAACCTGCCGGACCGTGGCGTTCTCCGTAACCACGTTATAGATGCGCCCGTCGAAGCGCTCGTTTTTGACGAAGAAAGCGACCGCGCCCACGGCATCCGCCAGATCGAGATAAGGCCGACGCTGGTCGTAGGCGGTCGTCCAGATCGTGAGCGGCGTACCCATGACGGCCTGCCAACAGAATTTGTTGATTGCCGTATGAAATCGCATGCCGGGCGATGTACCGAAGATCGTGCCGAGCCGCAGCACGGCGACCCGCAGCCCCTCGCGTGCCAAGCCGGTGAGGAGTTCCTCCTCGCGCAGCTTGGTTTCCGCATAAGGGCTCTGCGGTTTGAGATCGCCGGCGTCGCAATCCTCGTCAACGAGCGTCTTCTGCGTTCCGTAGACGCTGGTCGAGGACGGTGCGATCAGCGCGACGCCGTGCGCCAGACAGGCGGCGGCGACACGCTGGGTCGCGGTGAAATTTACCTGCTCGACCTGTTCGCGGCGACCGAAGCTGCCGGCCGCATCGGTCAAGGCAGCCAGATGCACGACAACATCGACCTGTTGGACGAAGGGCGCCAGATCGACCTTGGTCACGTCGCATTCGACAAAGCGGTAATGTCCACCTTTGGGGAGGTTGAACAGCGAAGGAAACCGCTGCGTTGACAGATCGTCGAGCATGACGATTTCGGCATCCGCAAAATGTTGCGGCAGTTCGCGGATAAGCCGCGAACCGATGTGACCCAGCGCTCCTGTAACGACGATTCTCATGCCGTCACGCCGGCGCTCCGCTTTCCCCGCACTTTGCCCGCCAAGTCCGAAACGCGTCATAGTCACGGATATAGTCGGCTTCGTCGTAGAGTTGGTCGCACAAGACCATCAGGATCGTTTCCGGCGCACGATAGCTCTGCTCGGCCCAGATCGCGGCCGGCACATAAAGCGCGTCTTGCGGGCGCATCAATTGCACTGTCTTTCGGTCCATTCCGTCGTCGACCGTGACGTCACAACGCCCCGCTAGGCAGACCATCACCTGCCCACATTGCTTGTGGGCATGACGGCCTCGCTCGGTGGCTCCACGGGCGTGCACCGTGAAGACGCGCCGCACTGGAAACGGCAGCGCCAGCCCCTGCTCGTAGATGGAGATGTCCGCCTCCGCGTCGGAAATCAGTTGCGTTTCCACGCAGCGGGCATCCTCAATTGCAGAAAACATCGGCGACCATAGTCAACCACCGGCAAGACGGTGCAGGCCGGCGCAGACTGCGTCGATTTGCGCCTCGGTGAGGTTAAGTGCGGATGGCAAATTCACCCCGCGGCTTGAAACCGAATAGGAGTTCGGATTGTTTTGACGCCCCTCTTCCTCCCTGCCGGGATAGGCGGGAAGCGACGAAAGCGGCAAGAAGAACGGCCGCAGCGGCAGCCCCATGTCCTGCATCGCCTTGATAGCCGTCTCGCGGTCGAGACCAAGGCTTTCGCCGAATACCAGCGCGGTGCACCACACGCCGTTGACGACGTGTTGCGGCTCATGATTGAGCTGAATATCAGGAATATCGGCCAACCTCCTTCTGGAGGCATCGAGGATCCAGCGCTTCTTTCCGACCAGTTCGTCGAGCCTCTGGAACTGCGCGTAACCCAACGCAGCCTGGAGATTGAAAGGCATGTATTTGTATGCAACTTCCACATTGTAATAGGTGAACGGGGCCCGCCCATGATCCCGCAGCAGGCGGCAGCGTTCGTACAATTTTTCGTCGTCGAGCAGCAGCATGCCGCCCTCGCCGGTCGTCAACGTCTTGGTGCGATGGAAGGAGAAGACCGAACCGACGCCAAAACTGCCCGCTTTTCGCCCGCGATAGACCGACCCCAGCGCCTCGGCGGCGTCCTCGATCATGGTCAGCCCGCGCCGCTTGCCTAGTTCGAGGATCTCGTCCCAGTTAGGCATGTTACCGTAAAGGTCGACGACAATGACCGCCTTAGTTTTCGGCGTGATCGCCCGCTCGATGGTCGCCGGCGTCAGGCACCAGTTCTGCGGATCGATATCGGCGAAAACGGCTTTCGCGCGTTGATAGCTGACTGGAGCGGCCGACGCGATCCACGTACATTCCGGAAGAATAACCTCGTCGTCGTCCTTGATACCCAGGCCCGCCAGCAGCAGGTGAATCGCCGAGGTACAATTCGGCGTCATCAACGCGTAGCGCCGCCCGTGATAGCCAGCGAATTCTCGCTCAAAGGTTTCGCAGTAGTAGTAAGCATTCTTGCCGTGCCAGCCGTTGCGGAGCGCATCGAGCACGACCTTTTCTTCAAGCTCGGTGATCCAAGGACCCGCGATTTCAATAGGCGCGCCTGTCGGCCGAGACACATTAGCAACCGGCTTTGACGGTTCACTCATAGGGGGTAGCCGTAATCCTGTAGCGGAAGACCATAAGCCGAGGCAAGGCGCGCATTGCCGGCCGCGTACCGCGCAGTAAGATGGCGTTTCCAGTAATCAGGCAAAACAATTTGAACCGGTGGCCCGGAATAGAGGAACTGGCTAAGCGCCCGCGATAGGTAATCTTGCCCTCTCGGGCCATTAAACGGCAGCCGCCCACCTAGAAAAGAACGAAATTTCCGATAATTGTGAAAACGTACGGTGTCACGTTTGCGCTCATGCGCATGATCGAGATGCCGAGCAATCACATCCTCTGGGATACACAATACCTGCGACAATTGCTGACGAAATCGTTCACGCTCCTCGACCATGTCCTCAAACAGAAGAATGTTCACGCTGCCAGTTCCGAAAAGGCTCTCAAAGTAGTCAACAAAACGGACGTAATCAAAGCTTGCAACGGGACCGTGCTCGGTGACCGAGGAGTGATAACTAAGCCAGTTTTCCAGAGGAACATATCGCCGGAAATAAGGCGACGGCGCATCTCGCAAATATGCACCATGACTGGCGTAAAACGATTCCAATGCCGTGAACTGATTCCGGATAATCAGGAGGATTTTAGCGTCCCCAAGCAAGGCGCGAAGGCGCTGAGCACAAAGGCTAGCAACGGCGCTCGTCATGATGTCTTCACTGGAAAAGACAAAAGTTTTTCCCGCCGCCTTATCCAGCTGCTCGACGATGAATTTCTCAAACTGTTCTCGATTCCAAAATATGTCATCGGCTGACAGGAATTGAAAAAGAAGGGTGCGATAGTCTTGATAATCTGACGCATCCTCGCCCACGTAGTGAATCGACGGATGGCGGGCAAAAAGCTTCCGCTGCAACGTCGTGGACCCGGACTTATTCGCGCCAATATGAACAACAACCGTCATTGATTTGATTTCAATGCTCATCTCTTTTCAGAATCATATTTCGACCGTAAACAAGCCGATGCTTTTCTGGAAAATGCGATAGTGGAAGCGGCTGCCGCTGACCAAGGATGGTCTGCTCGTGAAATGCGTCAAAAACGACATGATAGCCGAGTTCCGCTAGCGCCAACGTGACCGCCTGGTAGTTATGGAAACGGACCGGTATCTTATGGCCCCAATAGTTCTGGAAGGTCACGCATGGCTCGATCTCTCCTGCCAGCAGATTTCCGAAAACTATATATTTCGGCGTAAGCGTGGCAAAACGTTTGAGTAGGCCCCTCCAATCGTCCACATATTGGAATGCGCTCGCGGAATGGACAACATCCACGGTTGGCGGGACTTCGCCAAAGCCGGTGACGAATCTGACGTTGATATCGTCATGAAACAAATTGCGCCCTGCACGAACAATTCTTTCCTGCTCCAAGATATAGAATTCGAGTCCTTCTTTTGCACAAGTTGTCGCCCGCACCGCCAGATAGGTCTGGCCTAGGCCCCCGCCAAAATCGAGCACCCGAATAGGGCCGTCATCATCCAACATCGCTAGGACAATAGGTAGCGGATATTGATTGTAAATGGAGGCCTTGGCCGTCGGCTCACCGCGCTGAACATGCGCCAAGGCTTCGCCAACTGTTACGCGCAAGCGTTCAAGCGACGCGTCGTCAGCAAAACCTTCGGCAGGGTTGTCGCGATTGGGAAAATCACGGCAAATACCATCCCATACTTTAAAATCGCGTCTAGTAACCGACATACATTAGTACTTCTTTCGCAGAAACCCTGTTTCCTTGCGCACACCAGACCGCAACTTCTGATAAAGTCGTTGTACAGAGTCGAATGCCGAGGCTGGCAACAGCCGTCTTAGCGTCATCACTGTTTCAGCCTGACCCCTTCGCCTCATGTCGTGCCACCAGCGCGCGGCGAGCAACGCCGATGGCGCGATGCGCTTCATGACCGGCGAGATAAGCGGCGATCGCGAAACGGCGGCAAGGGTCTGCCGTAATGCTGCCCGTCGGTCATGTTTCTCTCTCGCGAGAACCGTCGCATCGGTCGCCGAGCGTCGCTTGTGTAATGGCACACCAGAAACGGTCTTGTGAAACAAGAGCTGGTCGACGTAACGAAAGCCGCCGGCAAGGGCGAGCTGACACAGTATCTGTCGTTCGTCGCTAGGGGCGCTCCCGTGAGCCTCATAGGCTGCGGCCAACACAACACGTTCCCAAATCCCGTGAATGAAGACTCCCCAACGGTGCGTGCGCCAGATGAGGATCGACGCAGCTAATCCGAGCCGAGACTGTTTTTCCGGAAGATCGCGCCCCGAAAGTCTAACCTCCTCCGAAATCGCGCCATCTTGTGAAACTCGGAGAACGCGACCTTGGGCACCGATTGCGCCCGGGG
>JARRNI010000018.1:0-16897 GCA_037385125.1 Pseudolabrys sp. | reverse complement strand
CGGGATGGTCGCCTTGCGCCATCACGGCCGCCGCCACCAGCGCGGCAACGCAGGGCTGACAGACCGCCACCATGTGCGCGCCCGGCCCGATCACTTCCAGCCAGCGAATGAGATGCGTGATGTAGTCGTCGAAGCCGAAGCTCCCGTGCGCGGTGGAGACGTTGCGCGCATTGTGCCAGTCGGTGATGTAGACGTCGTGCTCGGGCAGCATGGTGCGCACGGTGGCGCGCAGCAGCGTGGCGAAATGGCCGGACAGCGGCGCGATCAGCAGCGCGCGCGGCTGAGCCACGTCGACATCCTTCTTGAAGCGCAGCAGCGTACCGAAAGGCGTGCGGTCGGCCACCTGTTCGGTCACCGCCACCTCGCGGTTGCCGACTGTGACGCTGTCGATGCCGTAGGCGGGCCGCACGTGGGTCAGTCCGGCACGCGCGATCAGCTCGTAGGCGGCGGTGAGACCGCTCAGGCCCGAAGGCTTGGCCGCCCCGTTCATGTGCACGCGCACGGCCTGCGCTGCCATGTCGGCGAAGGCGCGCACCGGCACCATGATGTCGGAATGGGCCTGATAGGCCTGATAAAGCATTGACTCCCCGGCGGTCCCGGCAGACCGCGGGCAAAAACTAGAGCATTTTATGCTGCGCTGCGAGATAAAAATCCGGGCGCGGCTGCCTGGGGAAAAGGCACATGCGCGGCTTTTTGCGCCACGGGAACCTATTGATCGTTCACGACTTTCGTCTAAGCTACCGACCGCCGGGCCATCATGAATCGAGGGACAAAGCCACGCCATGGCCAAGGCAACACTCACGATCGCCAGCAAGAATTACGGCTCCTGGTCGCTACGCGGCTGGCTGCTTTGCAAGCTGGCCGGGCTCGATTTCGAGGAGCAGACGGTCGCCAGCGACGATCCCTCGACCCGCGCCGAACTGCTCCTGCTGTCACCCTCCTTCCTGGTGCCGTGTCTCACCCATGACGGCATCAAGGTCTGGGACACGCTGGCGATCGGGGAATACCTCAACGAGATCCTGCCGGAAGCGGGCCTGCTGCCGAAGGACCGCGCCGCCCGCGCCCATTGCCGCTCGATCTCGGGCGAGATGCATTCGGGCTTTTCCAATCTGCGCTCGGCGCTCCCGATGAACCTGAAGGCGCATCATCCCGGCTTCAAGCTGTGGGCCGGTGCACAGGCCGACATCGACCGCATCGTGTTTATCTGGCGCGAATGCCTGGACACTCATGGCGGCACCCACCTTTTCGGCCCCAACCCCACCATGGCCGACGCCATGTTCGCGCCGGTGGTGACGCGCTTTATCACCTATGACGTCAAGCTCGATGCCGACTGCGCGGGCTATTGCCAGGCGGTGATGGCGCTGCCGGCCATGCAGGAATGGATCGAAGGCGCGCAGGCCGAGCCAGACGAAGTCGTCGAGCTCGATGTCGAGTTTTAGCGCATGATCCCGAAAAGTGGGGGCCGGTTTTCGGAGAAGATCATGCGCAAACGTCAAAGCATAGCAATCCCCGCCCCGCCCAGCGCGCTCAGCACCACCACCAGCCAGGGCGGCACCTTCCACATGAACAGGAGGAGGAAACCGCACGCCGCCAGCGCGAAATCCGCCGGGCTGCGGATCGCCGAGGTCCACACCGGGTGATAGAGCGCGGCCAGCAGCAGGCCCACCACCGCCGCGTTGACGCCGCGCAGCACCGACTGCGCCACCGGCAGCCGGCGCAGGTGATCCCAGAACGGCAGCGCGCCGATCACCAGGAAGAACGACGGCAGAAAGATCGCAACGAGACAAATAGCGCCGCCCAGCCAGCCGTTGGGCGGCTGGTTCATCACCGTGCCGAGATAGGCGGAGAAGGTGAACAGCGGTCCGGGCAGCGCCTGCGCCGCGCCATAGCCGGCAAGGAATTCGCTGTTGCTCACCCAGCCGGGCGGCACTACGGAGGCCTGCAGCAGCGGCAGCACCACATGGCCGCCGCCGAACACCAGCGAGCCGGCGCGGTAGAAGGCGTCGAACAGTCTGAGCGCCTGGCTCGGCACCTGATCGGCGGCGAACGGCAGACCGATCAGCAGCACGAAGAAGACGATGAGCAGGCCGACAGCGGGCCGACGGCCGACCGCAAGTGGCAGCGTGGCCTGCGTGATCTTGGCCTCGCCCCGGAAGAACACGCCGCCCACCACCGCGCCCAGCACTATGGCGCCGATCTGCCCGAGCGCCGACGGCACCTCCAGCACGATGACGGTGGCGGCAATCGCCAGCGTGGCGCGCTCCTTGTCGGGGGCGAGGTTGCGCATCATGGTGAGCACGGCCTGCGCCACCACCGCGACCGCAACCACCTTCAGTCCGTGCAGCCAGCCTGCGCCGAGCGAGCCGCCGAGCGCATCGACGCCGTAGCCGAAGCCGACCATGAGCAGCGCCGACGGCAGGACGAAGCCGAGCCAGGCGGCGAGCGCCCCGGCAAGACCTGCGCGCAGGACCCCGACGCCGATGGTCACCTGCGTGCTGGCGGGACCGGGCAGGAACTGGCATAGTGCCACCAGGTCGGCGAAGCTGCGCTCGTCCAGCCAGCGTCGGCGCTCGACATATTCGGCGTGATAATAGCCGAGATGAGCGATCGGGCCGCCGAACGAGGTCAGACCCAGCCGCAAGCAGACGCGGAAGACTTCGAGCCAGCTCGTTTTCTCTGGCGCGATCGCATGCTCGTCCATCGCTCGCCCCCGGCCGCGCCGTGTTTCAGCCCGCCTTCAGCCATGTCCCGATGCGTTCCACCGCCTCGTGCATCTCGGCCGCCGAGCCGGCGTAGCAGAAGCGCAGAAAATTATGCCCGTTGACCGGATCGAAATCGATGCCGGGCGTCGCCGCCACGCCCGCCTCGTTCAGCATGCGCTTGGCGAAGTCGAGGCTGTCGTTGGAGAAGCGCGAGATGTCGGCGTAGAGATAGAAGGCGCCGTCGGCCGGCAGGAACTTGTCGAGCCCCGCCTGCGGCAGCCCTTCGCTCAAGATGCGGCGGTTCTCCTCATAGCCGTGCTTGACCGCCTCCATCTCGTCGCGCCCGTCGAAGGCGGCTTCCGCCGCCACCTGCGCCAGCGTCGGCACCGAGATGGCGAGATTGCCCTGCAGGCGGTCGATGGTGCGCACCAGGCTCTCCGGCACTACCATCCAGCCGATGCGCCAGCCGGTCATGCAGAAATATTTCGAGAAGGAATTGATCACCACCGCGCGCTCCGACAGGTTGGCCGCGGTCTCGGCGGCGAAGGCATAGTCGAGGCCGTGATAGATCTCGTCGGAGATGACGCGGATGCCTTCCGCTTCCGCCACCGCGATCAGCCGCGCCAGATTGTCGGCCTCGATCATGGTGCCGGTGGGATTGGCCGGGCTTGCCACCACCAGGCCCTTGAGCGGCTGGCGGCGGTGCTCAGCGATCAGCGCCTTGGGCGTGAGCGCCCAGCGCATCTCGGCCGTGGTCTCGATCAGCACCGGCTCGCAGCCGAGCGCGCTGAGAATATGGCGGTAGGGCGGATAGCCCGGATTGGCCAGCGCCACCCGGCCGCCCGGCTCGAACAGCGACAGAAAGGCCAGGATGAAGCCGCCGGACGAGCCGGTGGTCACCGCCACCCGCCCGGGATCGAGGACGAGATCGTGCCTCTCCGCGTAATGGCGGGCAATGCGAGCACGCAGGGACGGAATGCCCAGGCTCTCGGTATAGCGCAGGCGGCCGTGGGCGAGCGCCGATTGCGCGGCGGTAATGGCTGTCAGCGGCGCCGGCGCCGCCGGCTGGCCCACCTCCATGTGCACGACGCGGGCGCCTTGCGCCTCGCGCTGCGCCGCCGCCGCCATCACGTCCATGACGATGAAGGGCGGCACTTCGCTTCGTCTGGACGGCGTCAGCAGCCGTTTTGCCGCATCGAGCATCGTTAATCGGGCCCCGGTTCGCGCGGGGAGCCGCCCCGCTGTTGCCGCATTCACCCGCTTGCTTGGGCGACGGCGTGTGTAATGACGCAATCGGACGTGATCGCAACCCGCGTTGACCGCATAGCGGCGCGTCACTAGGTTTCACGCCTAATCCAGTGAATTAGATCGGCATGATCGAGAACGCGAGACCTATCAGGGCACGGCGCAGCGCGCCAGCGGCCCGTGCGCTGTCGCTGCTGACCGCCGCGGCCGTCGCGGCCGCCGGCTTCGCGGGGGCCGCCGTCGTGCCGACGCGGGCGCAGGCTGCGCCCAAAATGCCGATCATCCGCGACACCGAGATCGAGAACCTGCTGCGCGACTACGCGCGCCCGATCCTGCGGGTGGCAGGCCTGGCCAAGCAGAACATCAAAGTCGTCATTATCAACAACAGCAGCTTCAACGCCTTCGTCATGGACGGCCGCCACATCTTCGTCAATGCCGGCGCGCTGTTCCAGTCCAAGACGCCGAACGAGATCATCGGCGTGCTGGCGCACGAGACCGGCCATCTGGCCGGCGGCCATCTGATACGCATGCGCGAGAAGCTCGCCCAGGCGCAGACGCAATCGATCGTCGCGATGCTGCTCGGCGTGGGCGCCTTGGCCGCTGGCGCCGCCAGCGGATCTGCGAGCGTCGGACAGATCGGCCCCGCCGCCATCTCGGCGCCGCAGTCGGCGATCTTTCATTCGGTGCTCGCCTATGCGCGCACCCAGGAGGACCAGGCCGACCATGCCGCGCTGAAGTTCCTCAGGGAGACGCACCAGTCGCCCAAGGGCATGGTCGACCTGTTCAAGCGGCTGGAGAACGAGACGCTGTTTAGCGCGCGCGGCGCCGATCCTTATCTGCGGACGCATCCGATGCCGGCCCAGCGCGTGGCCGCGCTCGAGCAGAAGGCGCGCGCCAGCCCCTATTGGAACAAGAAAGATCCGCCGGCGCTGCAACTGCGACACGACCTGATGCGGGCGAAGCTGTCGGGCTTCCTCGAATCGCGGGCTACCGTGCTGCGGCGCTATCCGCTCAGCAACCACAGCCTGCCGGCGCGCTATGCGCGCGCCATCTCCACCTACCGGCACGGCAGCCTGCGCAGCGCCATCGCCCAGATCGACGGGCTGATCGCGAGCGAGCCCAACAATCCCTATTTCTACGAGCTCAAGGGCCAGGCGCTGTTGGAGGGCGGCCGCGGATCGGCGTCGATCGCGCCGCTGCGCCGCGCCGTCGCGCTGTCGCACCACGCCCCGCTGATCGACATCATGCTGGCGCAGGCGCTGATCGGCACCAACAAGCGCGCGCTCGCCAGCGAAGCTGTGCACCTGCTGAACACGGCGCTGCGCCGCGAGCCGCACTCGGCCAGTGCCTATACGCAGCTCGCCATGGCCTACGGCCACACCGGCGACATCCCGCGCGCCGACCTCGCCTCCGCCCAGGCCGCCTTCGCCCGCGGCGACGTCAAGACCGCGCGCATGCTGGCCGAGCGGGCCAAGCGCGGTCTGAAAGTCGGCTCACCCCCCTGGGTGCGGGCCGACGATATCGTCTCCGTCAAGCTTCCGCGCCATAATCGCCGATGATTCCAACAAGGACCGAACCAATGATTTCAAGCCTGCGCCTCTTCGCCGCTGTCTGCGCCGCGTTCTGCGTCGCATTCCTGGCCCTCGCCCTGCCGCAGACGGCGCGCGCCGCCGAGTTCTCCCCGGCGCAGAAGGGCGCCATCGAGAAGATCGTGCACGACTATCTCATCCAGCACCCGGAGGTGCTGCAGGAGGCGATCAGCGAGCTGGAGAAGCGGCAGCAGGCCGCCAACGCCGAGAAGCACAAGGCCGCGGTCAAGGCCAACGCCAAGCTGCTGTTCAACTCCCCCGACGAGGTCGTGCTCGGCAATCCGAAAGGCAACGTCACCTTCGTGGAGTTCTTCGACTACAATTGCGGCTACTGCAAGCACGCGATGAGCGACATGCTCACGCTGCTGAAGACTGACAAGAACCTCAAGGTGGTGCTGAAGGAGTTTCCGGTGCTCGGCCCGGGCTCGGTGGAGGCCGCGCGCGTGGCGGTCGCCGTGCGCATGCAGGCGCCGCAGAAATACCTCGAATTTCACACCAAGCTGCTGGGCGGCCGCGGCCATGCCGACGGCAAGCGCGCGCTGGCGGTGGCGAAGGAGATCGGCCTCGACTTGGACCGGCTGAAGAAGGACATGAAGAGCCCCGAAGTGCAGAAGACGCTGAAGCAGGACTTCAAGCTCGCCGAAGCGCTCGGCCTGAACGGCACGCCGAGCTACGTGATCGGTGACAGCGTGATCGTGGGCGCCATCGGGCTCAAGGGGCTGGAGAAGAAGATCAACACCGCGCGCTGCGGCAAGGCGAACTGCTAAGGGACCACCGCGCGCCCACCCCGCAACCGGCTCGAACGGCCGCCGCGCGCGCTGTCGCCCGGCGGCCGTTTTCGCATCGGCGCCGCGGCCTGGGCTTGAAAGAGGATTTCAGTCGGCTCCGCGATCGCTGAGCCCTGAAAGCTGATGCCTGAGCCCTGATCCGGGCTTCCTTTCGCCCGCCGGGACACCTATAAAGCGCCGGCATTTCACTCCCCGGCCGGCGCGCGCATGTCCCAGACCATCTACGTCCTCAACGGCCCCAATATGAACCTGCTCGGCACCCGCGAGCCGGAGAAATACGGCCGCGCCACCCTCGCCGATGTGGAAACGCTGTGCCGGGAGACCGCCGCCCGCTTCGGGCTCGACATCGTGTTCCGCCAGTCCAACCACGAGGGCGAGCTGGTCGACTCGATCCAGGAAGCCCAGACCCAGGGCGCTGCCGGCATCGTCATCAATCCGGCCGGCTACACCACCACCTCGATCGCCATTCTGGATGCGCTGCTGGCGGTCGCCATGCCGGTGATCGAATGTCACGTCACCAATATCCACGCCCGTGAAAGCTTCCGGCAGAACTCCTATGTATCGAAAGCGGCCAAGGCCGTGATCGCCGGTTTCGGTATCGATGGCTATGCGCTGGCGATCACCGGCCTCGCCCGCCTCGCGGGCGCCGCGCAGAAAAGCTGAACCGGACCCTTCTCGAATGGCAAAACCGCCGAAAGCAACGCTGGTCGACCGCGAGCTGATCCACGAACTGACTAGGCTCCTGGACGAGACCGGGCTTACCGAGATCGAGATCGAGCAGGACGGCCAGCGCGTGCGCGTGGCGCGTACGCCCGCCGCCGTGACGGCGACGGCCCCGGCCCCCGCGCCGCGCCCGGAAGCGCCGATACAGCCGGTCGCGGAATCAGCGGCGGCCCCGCAGGACCTTTCCAAGCACCCCGGTGTGGTGGTCTCGCCCATGGTCGGCACCGCTTATGTGGCGCCCGAGCCCGGCGCCAGGCCCTTCGTCGACGTGGGCAGCGAGGTGAAGGCCGGCGACACGCTGCTGATCGTGGAAGCCATGAAGACCATGAACCAGATTCCGTCGCCGAGCGCCGGCACCGTGGCGCAGATTCTGTTTGAGGACGGCCAGCCGGTGGAGTTCGGCGAGCCGCTGGTGATTATCGAATAGCTTCTCCCTGTCGTCCCCCGCAAAGGCGGGGGACCCAGTAAACACCGACGATGCGTATGCGCACGACCGAAGCCAGACGGATTACTGGATGCCCCGCTTGCGCGGGGCATGACAGCCGAGATGTTCGATAAAATCCTCATCGCCAACCGCGGCGAGATCGCGCTGCGCGTGCTGCGCGCCTGCAAGGAGCTCGGCATCCCGACGGTGGCGGTGCATTCCACCGCCGACGCCGACGCCATGCATGTGCGCTTCGCCGACGAGAGCGTGTGCATCGGCCCGCCGGCGGCCAAGGATAGCTATCTCAACATCCCCAACATCCTCGCCGCCTGCGAGATCACCGGCGCCGACGCGGTGCATCCCGGCTACGGCTTCCTGTCGGAGAACGCGCGCTTTGCCGAGATCCTGGCCGAGCACGGCGTGCAGTTCATCGGCCCCAAGGCCGAGCACATCCGCATCATGGGCGACAAGATCGAGGCCAAGCGGACCGCCAAGCGGCTCGGCATTCCGGTGGTGCCGGGCTCCGAGGGCGGCATCGCCTCCGACGCGGAAGCCGCCAGCGTCGCCAAGGCGATCGGCTATCCGGTGCTGATCAAGGCGTCCTCCGGCGGCGGCGGGCGCGGCATGAAGGTGGTGCGCGCGCCCGGCGCGCTCGCCAATGCGCTCGTCACCGCGCGCGCCGAGGCCAAGGCCGCATTCGGCGACGACGCGGTCTATATCGAGAAATACCTGGAAAGGCCCCGTCACATCGAAATCCAGGTGCTAGGCGATGGCAAGGGCAAGGCGGTCCATCTGGGCGAGCGCGACTGCTCCTTGCAGCGGCGCCATCAGAAGGTGCTGGAGGAAAGCCCCTCGCCCGCCCTCAACGCCCACATGCGCGACATGATCGGCGAGACCGTGGCCAAGGCCATGCGTGAGATCGAATATCGCGGCGTCGGCACCGTCGAGTTCCTTTACGAGAACGGCCATTTCTATTTCATCGAGATGAACACGCGCATCCAGGTCGAGCACCCGGTGACCGAGATGATCACCGATATCGACCTGATCTTCGAGCAGATCCGGGTGGCGGCTGGCCGCGAGCTCACGCTCGAGCAGCGCGACGTCCAGTTCCACGGCCACGCCATCGAGTGCCGCATCAATGCGGAGAACCCGGTGTCGTTCCGCCCTTCGCCCGGCAGGATCCTGCACTACCATCCGCCCGGCGGCCTCGGCGTGCGCATCGATAGCGCCGTCTATCAGGGCTACACCATCCCGCCCTTCTACGACTCCCTGGTCGGCAAGCTGATCGTGCGGGGCAAGACTCGCACCGAATGCCTCATGCGGCTTAAGCGGGCATTGGACGAAGTGGTGGTCGACGGCATCGAAACCACCCTTCCCCTCTTCCGCGCGCTGGTGCGGGAGAAGGACATCATCGACGGCAACTACCACATCCACTGGCTCGAGCATTTCCTCGCCAGCGGCGGCATGGAGAGCTAGCCCGCGCCGACGGCGGCCGCGTTGCGCGCCGGGCGCACCTGCTACGACCACCTCGCCGGCCGGCTCGGCGTCGCCCTCTCCGACGCCATGGTGGCTGCAGGCCATATCGAATTGACGAGCGATGCTGGCCTGGTGACCGCGGCGGGGCTGCGGTTTCTCGGCACGCTCGGCATCGACGCCGGCGCGCTCGCGCCGCGGCCGGCAAGGCGCCCGCGTGCTGTGCCGGCCCTGCCTCGACTGGAGCGAGCGGCGGCCGCATCTGGCTGGCACAGTCGGCGCCGCGCTCTGCGCGCGCTGCTTAGAGGCGAACTGGCTGCGGCGCATCGAGGGCACGCGCGTCGTCGCCGTCACACCGAAAGGGCAAAGGGTGTTTCGCGAGCGGTTCGGCGCGCGGCTCGGCTAGTGCCGCTCCGGGCCAAGCTACGGTCTTGCTCGAACCATCGCACCTTGATTGCCGCTAGGCTTGCGCGCAGGTTCACCAACGGAGCGCGTCATGAGCATCACCGTCTTCATCCGCTACCGGCTCGATCCATCCAAGCAGCGCCAGTTCGAGCAATATGCCAAGCGCTGGCTGACCATCATTCCCAAATGCGGCGGCGATCTCGTCGGCTACTGGATGCCGCACGAAGGCACCAATAACATCGCTTTCGGGTTGACCTCCTTCGACAGCCTGGCCTCCTACGAGCGCTACCGCGCTCGGCTGAGAAGCGATGCCGAGGGGATGGCCAATTTTAGCTTCGCCGAGGAAGAGCGCTTCATCCTCGCCGAGGAGCGCAGCTTCCTGCACCGGGTCGCATGAGCGCCGCGGCTCGGTCCGAAAACCTGGGAGGAAAGCAATGATCGCGGTGATCTTCGAGGTCCGGCCGAAGCCGGAGCACAAGCAGCAATATCTCGACATCGCCCAGCAATTGCGGCCGCTGCTCGAAGAGATCGACGGCTTCATCTCGATCGAGCGCTTCGAGAGCCTGACCGAGCCCGGCAAGATCCTCTCGCTCAGCTTCTTCCGCGACGAGAGCGCGCTCACCGCCTGGCGCAACCTTAGGGCCCATCGCGCGGCGCAGGCCAAGGGACGGGCAAAACTGTTCGCCGACTATCGGCTGCGCATCGCCGGCCTGGTGCGCGACTACGGCATGAACGAGCGCGCCGAGGCGCCCGCCGACAGCCGCCTCACTCATGCCTAAAGCTAAAAGTTATTCGGCCGTCAGCCTTGCCAGCAGCGTGCACACGTCCGCCGGATTGTAGGGCTTGGCCACGAACACCGAGCGCGGCACCAGCGGCGCCAGCTCGGCCGAATTGTAGCGGCCCGAGGCGTAGACGACCGGCAATTCGGGCCGCATCGCGCGCACCCGCGCGGCGAGCTCGGCGCCGTCCACGCTGCCGGGCAGATTGAGGTCTGTGAACAGCACGTCCACCTCGCCACCGTCATCGATATAGGCGAGCGCCTCGTCGCCGCTGGCCACCTCGCGCACCGCAAAGCCGCGCTCGCCCAGCCAGTCGGCGACCAGGTTGCTGATGAGGACCTCGTCTTCCACCAGGAGGACGGTCGGTGCTGTTGCGGCGCGACCCATAGAACCCTACTTTACTATGCCCTCGGTGGCTCGGGCGGGCAACGCTTAGGCTCCGCCAGCGTTTCGCCTTTTCAGAAACTTGCGTTAGCTATGGTAAGCTTATCGTTAACTGTCGCGTCAATGCTGCAATAGATACCAAGATGCCGATGCCGCCGACCGCTACAACACGTGCGTTCATGCCGGTTTGAGCCATGGCCAGCCGCGAACACGCCTTTATCGAGATAACGCCGGACGTGCTGCTCAAAGCCTACGCCTGCGGCATCTTCCCCATGGCGGAAAGCGCCGACGACCCCGCACTCTACTGGATCGAGCCAGAGATGCGCGGCATCATCCCGATCGATAATTTTCATGTTCCGGCGCGGCTCGCGCGCTCCGTGCGCACGACGCCGTTCACCGTGCGCGTCAACCGTAATTTCGAGGCGGTGATCGAGGGCTGCGCCGAGCCCAAGCGCGACCGCGCCCGCACCTGGATCAACGGCCGCATCCGCCGCATCTACCGCGCGCTGCACGCGCACGGCCATTGCCACAGCGTCGAGGTCTATGAGGGCGAAGCACTGGTGGGCGGGCTCTACGGCGTCTCGCTCGGCCGCGCCTTTTTCGGCGAGAGCATGTTCCACCGCGCGCGCGACGCCTCCAAGATCGCGCTGGTACATCTGATCGCACGCCTCAAGGCCGGCGGCTTCCGCCTGCTCGACACCCAGTTCGTCACGGATCACCTGCGCACCTTCGGCGCCGTCGAGGTGTCGAAGCGGCGCTATCACCGTCTCTTGGAAGACGCGCTGGTGGGCGAAGGCGATTTCGCCGCGCTGCCGCTGGAGCGGCCGGTGAGCGGCGAAGAAGCGCTGGCGATTGTGAAAAGCGACTAGCGCCGCCGCGCCGCGTTGTGCCGCGGCTTGGGCTCCGGCTTGGCCGCCGCCTGCTGCCCGTCATCGGAGTCGTCGGAGCCCTCCGCCACCGCCGGCAGCTTGCCGCCTTTGCAGTCGGTCAGCCACACGTCGTAGATCGGATGCTCGACCGCGTGCAGGCCGGGGCTGGCCGCGAACATCCAGCCGGTGAAGATGCGCTTGATGCTGCCCTTCAGCGTCACCTCATCCACCTCGACGAAGGCGTCGGTCTGCGGCGTCTCGGTGGGCGGGCGCGAGTAGCACACCCGCGGCGTCACCTGCAGCGCGCCGAACTGCACGGTCTCGTTGATCGCCACGTCGAAGGTCGTGGTGCGGCCGGTGATCTTGTCGAGGCCGGCGAACACCGCGGTCGGATTGGCAATGCGCTCGGGCGGCGGCGCCACCACCACCTCCTTGGTGGGCGGCTGCATCGAGGCCGGCTGCTGCGGCTGTTGCTGCTGCGCGTCGGCCGGCTTTTGCTGTTTTTGTTTTTGTTGCTGTTGCGGCTGCGCGGCCGCCGGCTTTTGCTGCTGCTGTTGCGGGCTGCGCACCGGCGCGCGGTTGGCGTTCTCGCCGGCCGGCGGCCTGGCCTGCTGCGGCCTGGCGGCCCGCGGCGGCGCCTGGGTCGCTCCCGGCGGCGGCGGCAGCGCCTGCTGCTCGATGCCGCCACGGCCCGCCTGGCTCTGCTGCGGCAGATCGCGTTCGCTCGGGTAATAGGGCGGCGGCTGCCTGCGCTCATAGCTCGGCGGCGCGCTCGGCACGTCGGCCGGCGGGCGCGGCGGCGGGTCGTTGAAGATCGAGCCGAATTGCGCGGCCGCCGGCGCCGCCATCAGAAGCGCAGCCGTCGCAATCAGTCCGAGGTTCAATCTCGATCGCGCCATCGATCAGGGGGTTCCGCCTGCGCCCTTACCCAGATTCGCCTTACCGCAGGCGAAGCCCGGTTAACACGGGGAATGAGGCGGCGGAAGGGCGGAACAAAAGCGAATGGTGAGTAGCGAATAGCGAAGAATGCCCTTTTCCCACTATTCGCTGCTCCCTATTCGCAATTCGCTCGCTAATCGCCCGGGCTCCAGGCCTGGTAGTCTCCCGTCGCCTTCGGGCGGTGGCCGGCGGCCAGCGTCGAGCCGGGCGGCCGGTAGGCGGCCGGCGTGCCGGTCAGGTTGGGTTTGTGCGGCTTCTGCCATTCGCGCGGGGCATAACTTTGCGCGATCGGCGGGGTGTCGACCGTGTGATGCAGCCAGCCGTGCCAGGACGGCGGCACCTTGGTCGCCTCGGCATAGCCGTTGAAGATCACCCAACGCCGCTCGAAGCCGAGCGTCGGATCGATCTTGCCGCCCTTGGTGCGATAGTAGCGGTTGCCGAGCTCGTCCTCGCCCACCGGCTCCCCGTACATCCAGGTCCAGAACTGGGTGCCGAAGGTCTGCGAGTTCCACCAGGTGAACAGTTTCAGGAGGAAACTTTTCATCGCGCCCGCACATGTGTTGGCGTCGCCGGAAGCGGGCCTTCTGCCATCTCCTTGACAGCCTGTCCAGCCACGCATGGCCGCGGACGGAGATGCTTGGCGGCATCGCGCATGGCGCTTGCCGCATCACACCGGCGCGCGATGGCAAGCGCTTCCCGGGAACGCTATGGTCGGCGCCGGGCGGCCAACGACCGGGGAGAGCACCGTGGCAAACACGCTATCCGACCTGCTGCGCAACGAGGGCTGCCTGGCGCTGCCGGGCGTCTATGACGGGGTGTCGGCCAAGCTGGCGGCGCACGCCGGCTTCGAGGCGCTCTACATGACCGGTTACGGTGTCGTCGCCTCCGCCCTCGGCATCGCCGATGCCGGCACCGCCACCTTCACCGAGATGCTCGACCGCGTGCGCTGCATCGCCGGCGCCGCTGGCCTGCCCTTCATCGCCGACGGCGACACCGGCTATGGCGGCCTGCTCAATGTCGACCGCACCGTGCGCAGCTACGCCGCTGCCGGCGCCGCCGGCATCCAGCTCGAGGACCAGGAATTTCCCAAGAAGTGCGGCCACACCGAATACCGCCGGGTGATCCCGCTGCAAGACGCCGTCGCCAAGATCCGCGTCGCGGTCGACGCACGGCCGAGCCGTGACTTCCTCATCGTCGCCCGCACGGACGCGCGCTATGCGGAAGGTCTCGACTCCGCGCTGCGCCGCGCCGAAGGCTTCCTCGAAGCCGGCGCCGACATTCTGTTCGTGGAGAGCCCGGAAAGCCTGGAGGAACTGCGCCGCGTGGCCGAGACCTTCAAGGGCGCGGTGCTGCTCGCCAACATGGTCGAAGGCGGCCGCACGCCTTACCTTTCAACGGGCGAGCTTTACGCGCTCGGCTTCAAGCTGGCGATCTTTCCGGTGTCGGCTTTGCTCACCGCCGCCGGCGCCATGCAGCTCTGCTACCGGCATCTGAAAGAGCACGGCATCGGCACCGGCAGCGCCGCCCCCATGCTGCCTTTTGCCGAGATGAACAAGCTGATGGGCTTCCCCGCCGTGCACGCCTTCGAGAAAAAGTACGGGGTGACGAAAGCCGGCTGACAAAACAAGCAGTCGCGCTGAAAAAAGCTCCACCGCTCTTTAGGCCAGACCGCGCCATGCGGTCCCCTCCCCCGCTTGCGGGGAGGCAACAAGCCATGAATGCGGCACCGCTTTGCTTCAATCGCAACGAGGCTTGCCCTACCCCACCTCAGCGCCGATCGCCTTCAGCGCCGCCACTGCGCATTCCATGTCCTGCGTGTAGTGCCCGCCGCTCAGGCCGATGGCGCCGATCATCTCGCCGTTTTCCTTGATCGGATAGCCGCCGCCGAACACGATCAGCCGCGGCGTGTGCACGATACCATGCAGGAGCGGCGGATCGTTCTTGATGAAGTCGTGCCAGGCGTGGGTCGGCATGCCGAAGCTGGCCGCGGTATAGGCCTTGTCCTGGGCGATGCCGATCGAAAGCTTGGGCGAGCCGTCCATGCGGTGAAAGGCCTTCAGGTCGCCCGACTCGTCGGTAATGGCGATGCACATGGCGAGGCCGAGCTCGCGCGCCTTGGCGGCGGCGGCGTCGATGGCCGCCTGCGCCGTCTTGGCGTCGACGCTGCGCTTGACGATGCTGGACATAGGTTTTCCTCCCCGATTGTTGATCGATTTCGCCCCACGCGGCGGGCACGCTACGCTTGAGCGTTTGCGCGATCAATCGGGCTTGGCCCGCGCAGAGAGCCACGCCCGCCTTGCCTTCCGCCGCCACGGCCCGCTATGGTGCCCAGCGTTTAATCAGGCTGCCTGCCGATTCCGGGCAGGCGCCGATTTGCGGATGACAGTGCCGGGACAAAAGGCGGGCTCGCGCGCGGGTCCGCCTTTTTCATGGGCGCGTTTCTTCGGGACCGCCGTTCCGAGTCTAGTCATCGTCCCCGCAGCACGCCTCGCCCTCCCACGCCTCGCGCCCTTCCTTGACCAGGAACCAGACGATGGCGAGCGAGGTCACCGCGTCCACCCACCAGAAGCCGGTCGCGAGCTCGGCGAGCAGCCCGATCACCACGACCACCGCCAGATAACCGCAGGTGATGCTCTCCACCGCGTCGGTGCGCAGCGCGCGGCTGCCGATGGCCGCGGCCACCTTCAGCTTGCGCCGGGCCAGCAGATACATCACTGGGATCGCCACCGCGGTCACCGCCAGGCCGGGAATGGAGAATTGCTGGCCGCGGCCGGTGCCCAGGCTCCAGGCCGCGGCCGCCACCACATAGGCGGCGAGCGCAAACAGCAGGGCGCCGCCGATGCGGGCCGCCCGCCGCTCAGCGTTTTCGGAAAATTCGGCGCCATGCCTGAGCTCAACGCTCAAGCGCCAGATCAGCACAAAGGCCGAGATGAGCTCGATGGCGCTGTCGAGGCCGAAAGCCATGAGCGAGAGGCTGCTCGCCGCCACCCCGGCGGTGACGGCGACGCCGGCCTCGATGACCATCCAGCCGACGGTGGCCCATTCCAGCCGGAAGGCCTGGGCGACGAGCGCGCGGCGACCGAGTGTCAGTATCTGGTCCATGCATCTCCCGTTTCGCCGCCCCTACCCTAACGCCGCGCGCCGCCGGCTTGCAGCACTCTGATACGGAAATTTGCTGCCCCCACTGAATTCACAGGCGTGCGCAGCATCCGCACGCTTCGGCAAGTTTGCCACTTGCGCCGTAACGTCCTGAGCTGGTTTTGAGAATCACGGACTCATGGCGCTGCATTACGCACGTTTTCCAACGCCCTTCCCAGCCGGCGCAACGCCAAGCGCCCGCCGCGCGGGCGTCGGCAAGCCCCGGTTTTGCGTCATTTTTCCGTCATGCGCCCCGGCATAAAAGCCTAGCGGGCCTGCCCGCGAAA
This sequence comes from Pseudolabrys sp., assembly GCA_037385125.1. Classification (GTDB taxonomy): domain Bacteria; phylum Pseudomonadota; class Alphaproteobacteria; order Rhizobiales; family Xanthobacteraceae; genus Pseudolabrys. Next base: position 1,152 of record JARRNI010000018.1, on the reverse strand, counting down.
AAGGCTTTCCGCCCCGCCCAGATGGCTCGATACTGCCGGCGATTTCGCTGGGTCGGACCGACGATTTCCACCGCAAACCACAAGATTTAGTGTTTGATTCAGGTTTGCCGTCTATTGCTTGTTGACGCGTCGGGTGAGTCCGCCTAGCTTTGGTGCGTTCGGTGCGGTGAGTTCAGGTTCCCTCCGAACCTTCAAAAGAATGCCAGTCGCGCTGCTCACCCGCGCCGGAAACGGTGTCTGCGGGCGTGGGGTTTGCCGCGCCTGAAGGCCAAAAAGACCGGCCGGAACCGGCCGTCGGGCAAAGCCCCCGCGATGACGGGGCGACGCCCGCAAGATGTTGTGTGGAGCGTTGTCAGACTGAGACGCGTGAGGGGCCGATAAAGAGGCGGACTTAACCCAGGTCCGTCGGGAATAATCGGGCGGCTTGCCGCCCGCGGAATGGAAGGGGCAGAGAATGCGGATCGAACGGCGCTACACCAAAGACGGACAGTCGGCCTACGAAGACATGGCCTTCCGTCATGTCTCGAGCGAGATCCGCAATCCGGACGGCTCCACCGTGTTCAAGCTCGACAATGTCGAGGTGCCGGAATTCTGGTCGCAGGTCGCCTCCGACGTTCTTGCGCAAAAATATTTCCGCAAGGCTGGTATCCCCGCGCGATTGAAGAAGGTGGAGGAGAATTCCGTGCCCTCGTTCCTGTGGCGCTCGGTCGCCGACGAGGACGCGCTGAAGGAACTGCCGGAGAAGGAGCGCACCACCGGCGAGCGTTCCTGCAAGCAGGTTTTCGACCGCCTGGCCGGCACCTGGACCTATTGGGGCTGGAAGGGCGGCTATTTCGACTCGGAAGACGACGCGCAGGCCTTCTTCGACGAGCTGCGCTACATGCTGGCAGCGCAGATGGTGGCGCCCAATTCGCCGCAGTGGTTCAACACCGGCCTCTACTGGGCCTACGGCATCGACGGCCCGAGCCAGGGCCATTATTATGTCGATCCCTTCACCGGCAAGCTCACCAAATCGAAGACGGCCTACGAGCATCCGCAGCCGCACGCCTGCTTCATCCAGGGCATCACCGACGACTTGGTCAATGACGGCGGCATCATGGACCTGTGGGTGCGCGAGGCGCGCCTGTTCAAATACGGCTCCGGCACCGGCTC
>JARRNI010000017.1:0-16979 GCA_037385125.1 Pseudolabrys sp. | reverse complement strand
TGCGTGTGCGGCAGGCAAAAGTAACGCAGCGCCGTCGGCGTCTCGGCGGCGAGCCGCTCGCCGAGTGCCGCGACGAGCCGCGACTTGCCGATGCCGGGCTCGCCGGAGAGAAGCACGACTCGGCCTTCGCCGCCCTTGGCCTGCTGCCAGCGACGCAGCAGCAACTCCAGTTCCTCCTCGCGGCCGACCAGCGGCGCCAGATTGCCGGCGCGCAGCGCCTCGAAGCGGCTCTGCATGGTGCGCTCGCGCAACACCCGCCAGGCGGATACCGCCCCTTCGAATCCTTTCAGCGCGCCGGGGTCGACCGCCTCGTATTCAAACAGATCGCCGGTGAGCGTGTGCGTGCTGGCATCGATCAGCACGGTATTGGGCACGGCGGCTGATTGCAGGCGCGCGGCGAGATTGGGCGTCTCGCCGACCACGTTGCGCTCCTGCGCCTCCCCGCTGCCGACCAACTCGCCGACCACCACCAAGCCGGTGGCGATGCCGATGCGCACCTGATGACGGGCGTCGCCGACCGCGCCGACGGCGACCTTTTCGATGATCGAAAGCGCCGCGCGCACCGCGTTCTCGGCGTCCGCCTCGTGCGCCTCCGGGTAGCCGAAATAAACCAACACACCGTCGCCCATATACTTGGCGACGAAGCCGGAAAAGCGCATGGCCATCTCGGCGGCGCATTTGTGATAAGCGGCGATCACCTCGCGCAGGTCTTCCGGGTCGAGCCGGGTCGACAGCGCGGTCGAACCGACCAAATCGCAGAACATCACGGTGAGCTGGCGGCGCTCGGCGGCGGAAGCCGTGCGCGGCGGCGCCGCAGCAGGTGCAGGCTTCGGCGCCGCCGCGGCTGGTACTTCACCGAGCCTGGCGCCGCATTGCGCGCAGAATCGCGAACCGGGCGCGTTGTCGTGGCCGCAAGCCGCGCAGGCAAGACTCTGCGCCGCGCCGCATTGCGGGCAAAAGCGGCTGCTATCGAGAATCTGCGCCTGGCAGGCCGGACAGGCCTTGGTCGTCGCCATGGGGCACCATGCTACCCGGGTTCGGCGAGTAGCGGATCGCCTGCAAGTCGCCCGGGAGCCAGCTTAATAGCTGCGTCTCTGCAACGAAAGAGACACAGACCGGCTCCGTTCCAATTTAGGGCATTTTTTATACGTCATCGTCCGCTCATTCTCGATATAGCCCGTCAGCACACGCGGCACCCAATGCGGGCAATGGCGGCAACGACGTCACACGGCTCGGCGCTTTCGCCCGAAAGGGCGACAAGCGCCAATTCATGCCAGTTCAAGACTGTCCGGCGCCGTATCGGGTGAATTCCCGGCATCGGGAATGTAGATTGGCCCCATGGCGAGCTCGGCTCAGGCACAGACCCAGGCGACCGTGGTGTTCCGCGCGCGCGGACTGTCGAAGGTCTATGTCATGGGCGAGATCAAGGTAAATGCCCTGCGCGCGATCGACCTCGACATTTATGAAGGCGAGTTCGTCGTGCTCTTGGGGCCGTCGGGCTCGGGCAAGTCGACGCTGCTGAATATTCTCGGAGGCCTCGATTCCGCCACTTCCGGCGAGGCGATCTGGCGCGATAACAATCTCACCAAGGCGGACGACGCGGCGCTCACCCGCTACCGGCGCGAGCATGTCGGCTTCGTGTTCCAGTTCTACAATCTGATCCCCAGCCTCACGGTGCTGGAGAACGTGGCGCTGGTCACCGAAATCGCCGACAAGCCGCTCGATCCGCGCGAGGCGCTGCGCCTGGTCGGCCTGACCGAACGGCTCGACCACTTCCCTTCGCAGCTTTCCGGCGGCGAGCAGCAGCGCGTGGCGGTGGCGCGCGCCATCGTCAAGTCGCCCGACGTGCTGCTATGCGACGAGCCGACCGGCGCGCTCGACTACGACACCGGCAAGCTGGTGCTGGAAGCGATCGCGCGCATCAACAAAGAGCTCGGCACCACCACGATCATCATCACCCACAACGCCGCCATCGCCGGCATGGCCGACCGCGTGCTCAAGCTGGGCGACGGCAAGATCGTCGGCGAAGAGCGCAATGCGCGCAAACGCAGTCCCGAGGAGCTGCACTGGTGAGCCTGCTCGACCGCAAGCTGCTACGCGACATCGCCAATTTGCGCGGCCAGGTGATCACCATCGCGGCGGTGGTGGCGGCCGGCGTCACCGTGTTCGTCGCCTCGATCTCGACCTATGACTCGCTGCTGGCCGGCCGGGACCGCTTCTATGCCGCCGGAAGGTTTCCGCAAGTTTTCGTCACGCTCAAGCGCGCGCCGCTGTCGATCGTGCCGCGCCTGCAGGCGATCCCCGGCGTGGTCACGGTGGAGCCGCGCATCGTGCGCGACGTGATCGTCGACTGGCCGTCGGCGCGGCTGCCGGTGTCGGCGCGGGTGATCTCGCTCAGCCACGCAGGCGACGAGCCGCTGTCGCGGCTCTACCTGCGCCGCGGCACGGCGCCCGGCCGCAACGATACCCGCGGCGCCGCGATCAACGAGGCCTTCGCCGAGGCCAATCATGTGGAGCCGGGCACGCCCATTCTCGTCATCCTCAACGGCAAGCTGCAAAGCTTCGACATCACCGGCATCGCGCTATCGCCCGAATATGTTTACGCCGTGAAGCCCGGCCTGCCGATCCCCGACGACAATTTCTTCGCGGTATTGTGGGTCGGCCGCGCGGCGGCGGAGGCCGCCTTCGACATGAAGGGCGCCTTCAACGACCTGGTCGTCTCGCTGGCGCCGGGCGCCGATCCGCAGGCGGTGATCGCCAGCCTCGACCGACTGCTGGAGCCCTACGGCTCGGTCGGCGCGCTCGCGCGGCGCGACCAGTCGTCCAACCGCTTCCTCAACGACGAACTCGCCCAGCAGCGGGTGATGTCGATCACCATTCCACTCATCTTCTTCGGCGTCGCCGCCTTCCTGCTCAACGTGGCGCTCGGCCGCCAAGTGGCGGCGCAGCGCGAACAGATCGCGGCGCTCAAGGCGCTCGGCTTCGGCAATTGGCCGCTGGCGCTGCATTACCTGAAGCTTGTTGCGCTCATCGTGCTGATCGGCGCCGCCATCGGCATCGGCGGCGGCCTCTTGTTCGGCCGCGCCATGATCGCGAGCTATCACGGCTTCTTCCGGCTGCCCTACCTGCATTTCACGCTGACAGTATGGTCGGCCGTGGCCGGCACCGCCATCAGCTTCGCCGCCGCCGCGGTCGGGGTGATCACTGCGCTGCGCAACGTCATGCGCCTGACCCCGGCGGTCGCCATGCGGCCGGCCGCGCCATTGACCTATCGCCGCTCCTGGATCGAGGCCGTGATGGCGGGACGCTGGCTGACGCCGCCGCGCGTTATGGTGCTGCGCAATCTCACCGGCCGGCCCTTGCGCGCCGGCCTCACCACGCTCGGCATCGCCTTCGCCATCCCCATGGTGGTGCTGGGGCTGTTCTGGCGCGACGCCATCAACCAGATGATCGAGATCCAGTTCAACCTGGTGGAGCGCGGCAACGCGGTGGTTACTTTCCCGCATCCGCTCGACGCCCGCATCGTCGGCGACCTCGCGCGCGAACCGGGCGTGCTGGCGGTGGAGGGCGAGCGCATCGTGCCGGTGCGCCTGCGCGCCGGTCACCGCAGCTATCTCACCTCGGTGATCGGGCTGCCGCCGGGGGGCCAATTGCGCCGGCCGCACAACGCGCAGCTCAAGCCCATTGCCATCGCGCCCGACGGCATCACGCTGACGCGAAGGCTGGCCGAGCGTCTCGGCGTCACCGCCGGCGACTCTATGACGGTGGAGGTGATGGAGGGCAAGCGGCGCAAGCGCGAGGTACCGGTGAGCGCCATCGTCAACGAGGTAATCGGCATGTCCTCCTACATGACCAGGAGCGCGCTCAACCATCTGACCGGCGAGGGCGACGTGGTGTCGGCGGCGGCGCTCTATGTCGACCCCTCGGCGCTGCCGGCGTTGTCACGGCGCTTCAAGGAGCTGCCGGTGATCGAATCCATGTCGATGAAGGCCTACACCCTAACCTCCTTCATCGATAAAATCGCCAACATGGTGCTGGTCAGCGCCGCCATCCTCACCGGCTTCGCGGTGATCATCGCCGTCGGCGTCGTGTACAACAGCGCCCGCATCGGCCTGCACGAGCGCGCCTGGGAACTGGCGAGCCTGCGCGTGCTCGGCTTCACCCGCGCCGAGGTGGCGCGCATCCTGTTCGGCGAATTCATGATCGAGACCCTGCTCGCCATTCCCATCGGCCTCGCGCTGTCGCAAGGGCTAGTCGATCTCATCGTCAGCGTGCAGTCGAACGAGAGCTATCAGATTCCCGGCACCATCGGCACCCATACGCTGGCCGCCGCCAGCCTGGTGGTGCTGGCCGCCGCCGCGGCCAGCGCCTATGTGGTGCGCCGGCGCATCGACCGGCTCGACCTGGTCGCCGCATTGAAGACCAGGGAATGAGCATGAAGATCACCTCCGGCCGCGTTCTCGCCACCCTCGGCATTCTCGCCGGGCTCGCGCTGGTGGTGTGGGCCTTTCTACCGCAGCCGGTCCCGGTCGAGACCGCGGCGGTGACCCGGGGCAAGTTCGTCGCCACCGTCGACGAGGACGGCAAGACGCGCGTGCGCGAGCGCTATGTGGTGGCGGCACCTTTGGCCGGTCGGCTGACGCGCGTGCACCTGAAGGCCGGCGATCCGGTCAAGGCCGATCAGGTGGTGGCGACCATCCTGCCCTCGCCGGCGCCTTTTCTCGATCAGCGTAGCCGCGAGGAGGCCGAGGAGCGGCTCGGCACGGCGAAAGCGAACCAGGAGCGCACCAAGGCCATAATCGAGCGCGCGCAGGCCCATGCCGCGCAAACCAAGCTGGATCTCGACCGCACGCGCACGCTGCGGCAGCGCGGGGCGGCCACGGCGCAGGCGCTGGAGCGGGCGGAGACCGCCATGCGGCTGGCCGACCGCGAACTGCGCGCGGCGCAGTTCCAACACCACGCCGCCGCGCACGCGGCGGCTGAGGCCAAGGCGGTACTGGCGCAGTATCACAACGGCAATGTGGTCAGCCCGCCGCAGCGCTGGCGCGTGACCGCGCCGGTGGCGGGCCTCGTGCTCAACGTTATGCAGGAGAGCGAGACCGTGGTGCAGCCGGGCACGCCCATCCTGTCCATCGGCGATCCGCGCGACATCGAAGTGGTGGTCGACGTGCTCTCCACCGACGCGGTCGAAATCCATCCCGGCGCGCCGGTCGTCATCGAGCATTGGGGCGGGCCGGGCGTGCTCGACGGAAGGGTGCGGCGGGTGGAGCCGGCCGCCTTCACCAAGATCTCAACGCTGGGCGTGGAAGAGCAGCGGGTGAACGTGCTGATCGACATCACCTCGCCGGAAAAGCAATGGGTCAATCTCGGCGACGCTTATCAGATCGACGCGCGCATCACGGTGTTCGCGCGAGACAACGCCATCATCGTTCCGGCCGGCGCGCTGTTCCGCATCGGCGATACCTGGAAGCTCTATGCTGTGCAAGACGGACGGGCCGCGCTGCGCACCGTGAAACTGATCAGGCGCTCGGGCGGCGTCGCGGCGGTGAGCGCGGGCGTTCGGCCCGGCGAGCGCGTTATTGTCTATCCGAGCGACCGCGTCGCGGACGGCGTACGGGTGGCGCCGCCCAAATAGCCGCCGCTCTAGCGCGCTGCACCGCCAACTAGCCGGTCGCCGGGCCCGGCGATCTCGTCCATCAGCGGCACCACGGCGTTGATCTCGCGTGCCAGCCACCGACAGGAGCGGCAGCACGCTCAGATAATCGTGTTCGCGCAGCATGGTCACCACGGCGGCAGCGGAATTGCTTTCGAACACCACGTTGAGCCGGTTGACGCCGAGGTCGGCGAGCGTCGCGCGCATATCGGCCGCCAGCACGCTCTCGCGTGCGTGGCCGATCCACATGGCCGCCTCCAGTTCGGCGGCGCTCGGCTGCTTGCGGCGCGCGAGCTTGTGGCCGGGCCGGCAGACGATGACGTTGCGGTTTTGCGAGATGCGCTCGACGTCGAGTCCGCTCGGCCGTTCCACCAGCTCGAACGGTCCGATCACCAGGTCGAGTCGGTGGTTGAACATGGCCTCCACCAGCGCCGGGAAATAATCGCCGTGCAGCACCACGCGGATTTGCGGTCGCGTGCGCGCGAACTCGCCGATCATGCGGCTCAACATGTGGTCGCAGAAGAAAGGCGGGGCACCGACCCGGACGGTGCCGAACTGGCCGGCGGTGATCTCGCGTGAGACATCGTCGGCGCGCGCCATGGCGTCGCGGATGGTGCGGCCGAAGGCGGCGAGCTCGACGCCGGTATCGGTCGGCGTTAGCGGGCGCCGATTGCGCTCGAACAGCGGGGCGCCGACGCGCTCCTCCATCAGCGCGATGGTGCGGCTGAGCGCCGGCTGGGTGGTGCCCAGCCGCTCGGCGGCGACGCGCAGCGTGCCGGCATCGAGGATGGCGGCAAGCTGCGCGAGATGGCGCGGATCGAGTTTCATATCAACTTGGTATGTTATCCTGCCAAATTATCATTTCTAATCAAGTTATTTCCCTCTATGATCCTCTGAAAACAACGATCGGAAACCGATCAAGACCGGCGAAAAACCTGGGAGGAATTCATGCGATTGCTGACAATCGTCACCGCCGCCGCCGTGATGGCTTTGGCCTACGCGGCCAATCCCGCGCAGGCGACCACGCGCCTGATCTCCAATTGCTTCTGGCCGCCGCAGCATCCCGTCTGCACCAAGTTTCTGCCGACCTGGGCCAAATGGGTGGAAAAGGCGACCGAGGGCCGGGTGAAGATCATCATCCCACCCAAATCGCTCGCCCCGCCGCCGCAGCAATGGGCCTCGGTGGAGAAGGGCATCGCGGACACCGCGTTCCAGTTCAACGGCTTCATCGCCAACCGGGTGTGGGGACCGACGGTCGCCATGCAGCCCTTCATCGCCACGCATGACTCGCCGGCCATGTCGCAGGCGCTGTGGGAAACCTACGAGAAGTATTTTCCGCACGAGTATAAGGGCATCCACCTGCTCTCGCTGTGGGTGATCACGCCGGCCGAGTTGTGGAGCCAGACCGACAAGCCGGTCAATTCCATCGCGGATCTGAAGTCGCGCAAGATCTGGGCGCTGCCCGGCACCAATGCCGCCATCATGAAGGCGGTCGGCGCCGGCGTGGTGTCGGGACCCGCGGTGCAGATGAACGAGATCATCTCGCGCGGTGTGGTCGACGCCTATGTCGGCGTGAGCCCCGCGAGCGTGCGCGACTTCCGCCTGATCCCCTACACGAAGTGGAAGACGCAGTTCAGCCGCGGCATCTATTCGACCAGCTTCTCCTTCCTGATGAACCAGAAGAAGTGGGACGCGCTGTCGAAGAAGGATCAGGATGCCATCACCTCGGTGAGCGGCGCGAAATTCGGCCGCATGATCTCGGCCTATTGGGTGCAGGCCGACAAGGAGTCCGTGGAGAAGGAGAAGAAGGCCGGCATCAAGACGGTCAAAGCCGACCCGAAGTTCGAGGCGGCGCTGATCAAGATCGGCGACAAGCTGACCAAGAAGTGGATCGAAACCGCCAACAAGCGCGGCCTCGACGGCCAGGGGGCCTACGACTTCTACGTCAAGCGCGTGCACGAACTTTCGCGGAAGATGAACTGAGCGGCATTTTCCGTCGGTAACGGCAAGAACGGGGGCGCCCATGCGCGCGTTCGCTCGGGCGGTGCTGCCGCCGTTGATGCGGATCGCGGAAGTCGTCACCGCGGTCCTGTTGTTCGCCATGATGATGCTGACGTTTGCCGACGTGGTGGGCCGCTACGTGTTCACCGCGCCGATCTTCGGCGCCGCCGAGATGATCCAGTTCCTGCTGGCGATGTCCATCTTCGCGGGCCTCTGCCTGGTCAACGCGCGCGACGAGCACATCACGGTCGAGCTGTTCGAGACGCAGCTCGACCATTTGATACCACATACCCTGCGCCGCATCATCATCCAGCTGTTTTCGGTCGGCGTGATGGCGCTCATCGCCTACCAGCTTTATGAGTACGCGCGCGACGCCGAAGCGGTCGGCACCAAGACGATCGTGCTGGAATGGCCGCTGGCGGCAGTGTCGTTTGCGGTCGCAGGGCTCTCCGTGGTGAGCCTGATCATGCAGATCCTCGGCCTCGTCCTGGCGCGCGAGAGCCACGGCGTCGAGGACATCGGGAGCCGGCTGTGATCCCTGCACTGACCGGCTTCGCCGTCCTCATTCTGTTGTGCTTCTTCGGGTTCCGGGTCGGCTTTGCGACCATGCTGGTCGGCATCATCGGCTTTGCCTACTTGCGCGGTTTTCCGGCGGCCATGTCGCTCATGGGACAGCAGGTCATGGAAAACGCGATGAACTACAATCTGAGCGTTATTCCGCTGTTCATTCTGATGGGCACTTTCATCTACCGGGCGGAGATTTCGCGCGACCTGTACGACGCGGCCTATGCCGGCTTCGGGCGCTTCCGCGGCGGGCTGGCACTGTCGACGGTGGTCGCCTGCGCCGGCTTCTCGGCGGTGTGCGGCTCGTCACTGGCCACCGCCGCCACCATGACCAAGGTCGCGATCCCGCCGATGCGGCACTACCGCTACGCCGACAGCCTGGCCTCCGGCTCGATCGCGGCGAGCGGCACGCTCGGCATCATGATCCCACCCTCGGTGCCGCTGGTGATCTACGCCATCGTCGCGCAGCAGGACATCGGCAAGCTGTTCATCGCGGGCGTGCTGCCGGGCCTGCTGCTGGTCGGGCTGTTCCTCGGCGCGGTGCGCTGGACCGTGTGGCGCAACCCAGAGGATGGGCCAGCGGGCGATCCGCTCGACCCGGAGGTCAAGCGGCGCGCCTTGCGCGTGGTGTGGCCGGTGCTCGGCCTGTTCGTGCTAGTGCTTGGCGGCATCTACGGCAGCATCTTCACGCCGACCGAAGCCGCCGGCATCGGCGCCTTCGGGGCCATGGTGATCTCGCTGCTGCGCGGGCACTTGCGCACGCTCGATGAATGGATCTCCACGCTGGCCGAGGCCGCGAGCACGACCGCGACGCTGTTCATCGTCATCTTCGGCGCGCTGGTGTTCGCCGAATTCATCAATCTCTCCGGCATGCCTTACGGGCTGCTCGACGTGATCGATGCGCTGCGTCTGTCGCCGACCGGACTGGTGATCTCGGTCGTCATCATCGCCATCTTCATGGGCATGATCTTCGAGTCGATCGGCATTCTCTTGCTGCTGGTGCCAGTCTTCCTGCCGGCGCTTACGCAGTCGGGTGTCAACTTGATCTGGTTCGGCATCGTGGTGGTGCTGGTGACCGAACTGGGCCTGATTACGCCGCCGATCGGCATGAACGTGTTCGTGGTCAAAGCGGTGATGCCGGACCTCAAGCTCGGCCGCATCTTCGCAGGCGTCACGCCCTTCATCGGCGCCATCCTGGTAGCACTGGTGCTGATTTTCATGTTCCCCGCGCTCGCGACCTTCCTGCCGAAATGGATGTGACGTTGCGCTCGCGCCGCAATTTGGAGAAGACGTAAAATGCCCACTGCCAAGAACGTGCTCTGGATCATGGCCGACCAATTGCGGTGGGATTACCTGTCCTGTTACGGCCATCCGCATCTACACACGCCGCATATTGACGCGCTCGCCGAGAAAGGCGTGCGCTTCGATGCCGCCTTCGTGCAGTCGCCGTTCTGCGGGCCGTCGCGCATGAGCTATTATACGGGGCGCTATTGCCGCTCGCACGGCTCGACCTGGAACGGTTTTCCCCTGCGCGTCGGCGAGCCGACGCTCGGCGACCACCTGCGCCCGCTCGGCGTGCTCCCGGCCATCATCGGCAAGACCCATATGATCGCCGACACCAAGGGCATGGAATGGCTCGGCATCGATCCCGGCTCGCCGATCGGCGTCACGGTGTCGCAATGCGGCTTCGAGCCGTTCGAGCGCGACGACGGCCTGCACCCTTACGGGCCTTACGATCCCGATCCGGCTTACGACAATTACCTGCGCCAGCACGGTTTCCTCGGCCGCAATCCGTGGGAGGAATGGGCGAACTCGGCGGAAGGCAACGACGGTGAAATCCTTTCCGGCTGGCTGATGCGTTACGACAACCTGCCGGCGCGCGTGCCCGACGAGCATTCCGAGACGCCCTATATGACCAAGCGGGCGATAGATTTCATGAACGCGGCCGGCGACCAGCCCTGGCTGTGCCATCTCTCCTACATCAAGCCGCACTGGCCCTATATCGTGCCGGCGCCCTACCACGACATGTACGGTAAGGAGCACATTCTGCCGGTCGTGCGATCGGAGGCCGAGCGGCAGACCGACCATCCGGTGTTCGGCGCCTACCAGAAGACGCGCGTGTGCCGCGCCTTCGCGCGCGACGAAGTGCGCGAGCGCGTGATCCCCGCCTATATGGGGCTGATCAAGCAGATGGACGATCAGCTCGGCAGGCTGTTCGCCTTCATGGAAAACCGCGGGCTCATGGACAATACCATGATCGTGATGAGCTCCGACCACGGCGACTATCTCGGCGACCACTGGATGGGCGAGAAGGACCTGTTCTTCGAGCAGACCGTGCGCGTGCCGCTGATCGTCTACGACCCGCGGCCGGAGGCGGATGCGACGCGCGGCAGCGCCTGCGCGGAGCTGGTCGAAGGCATCGATCTCGCGCCCACCTTCCTGGAATTCTTCGGCGGCGACGCTAAGCCGCACATCCTGGAAGGCCGGACTTTAAGCCCGCTGCTGCACCGCAAGGGGCCGCCGCAGCAATGGCGCGACTACGTCATTTCGGAATACGACTACGCCACCCGGCGCGCCCGCGTTTCGCTCGGCATCGACCAGGCGCAGGCGCGGCTCATCATGATCCGCGACAAGCGCTGGAAATACGTGCACTGCGAGGGCTTCCGGCCGATGCTGTTCGACCTCGAGAGCGATCCGCAGGAGCTCAACGATCTTGGTGCCGACCCGGCTTACGAGAAGGAGCGCGCACGGCTGGCTGATGCTATTTTCACTTGGGCGCGCCAGCACCACAACCGCATCACCGTGACACCGGAGCGCATCAACAAGATGTCGGGGCGCGAGCCGAAGGGCATCCTGATCGGCTTCTGGGACGAGAAGGACTACGAAGAAGAGTTTGGCGAGCCGTTCAAGCGGCCCGACCAGCGCTAGATTTCGTTGATCTCGGAAATGTCCATCACGATGGGCGCGTGGTGGTGCTAGGTGTGCGCGCCGAAGTGCTTGCCGCGCACCTGCACGTCCTTGCCGACGAAGCGGCCGATCTCGGCCTGCACCTTGTCGTTGCTGGAATAGATGTGGATGGTGCGCGCACGCTTGACGCGGAATTCCGGATCCTCGGCGGAGAGGCAGGTCGGCACCGGCAGGCGGAGGATATAGACGCTCTCCGGGCGGTCGGCGGCGTCCTTGAAATGGCCGATCACCAGGCGGCCTTCCTGTATCTGCTTCGGCCCTTCGAACTTCATGCATCGGTCGGCGGCGGCCGGCGCAGCGGCGAACAGGCTGACGAACATGAGCAGGACGAGGCGTTTCTTCGCATGATCTCCCGAAGGGCAGCGGGCAACGCGATTACGCCGGCGGTTCTCCGCACGCCTGCTTGCCGCGCCTGAGCGCGACGATTTCCGCGATGATGGAAATGGCGATTTCGTCCGGCCGGATGGCGCCGAGGTCGAGGCCGGCCGGCGCCTTCAGCTTGGCCAGCCGCTCGGGCCCGACGCCGCGCTCCGCGAGCTTATCCTTTAGCACCGCGGCCTTGCGGCGGCTGCCGACGAAGCCGACGTAGTCGACGTCGAGCGCCAGCGCCGCGAGCAACGCCGCCTCGTCGCCGCGCCCTTGCGTGGAGACGATGACGTAGCGGCTGCCCGCCTCGTCGACCGGCAGCGCGTAGCCTTCGATGCGCCGGTCGGGCTCCGCAAAGCTCGCCTGCTCGTCGGCCGGCGCGCAGACGGTAACGGCGAAGCCGCTCCAGCGCGCGAGATCGGCGACCGCGACCGCCACCGGCGAGGAGCCGCAGATGACCACCTGTGGGCGCGGCAGCACCGGCTCGATGAAAATATCCATGGTGCCCTGGCTCGGGCACATGTTCTTCGCGAAGCGCACGCCGCCCTCTTCATTGCCGGCCTGCAGGCCCTGCTGGTCGAGCGCGTCGGGCGGCTGCACCGAGACGAGGCGCGACTGGCCGTCGGTAATCGCTTCCTTGGCTGCCTTGACTACGGCGGCGCGGGCGCAGCCGCCGCCGATCCAGCCTTCGGTGATGCTGCCGTCGGGCAGAATCACCGCCTTGGCGCCGGCCTTGGCGGCAGTCGCCGCAACCGTGCGCACCACGGTGGCGAGCGCGAACGGCTCGCCGCGGGCGGTGCGGGCGGAAACGATGTCGTGAATGTCGGGTGCGCGGTCCATGGTCAGATCCTCGCCAGATAGGGCTCGAGCGCCGCCAGGCTTTCGAGATTGTGCGCCGGCGCGAACAGGTCGACATGCGGCAGCGCCGCCTGCATGCCGCGCGCTTGCGGAGAATAGTCGCGCCAGCCGATCAGCGGGTTGAGCCAGACGATGCGGCGGCAGAGCCGGCGCAGCCGGCGCATCTCCTCGCCCAGCCGTTCGGGATCGCCGGTGTCGTAGCCGTCGGACACGATCATGACGGCAGTGCGTGAATTGATCACGCGCCTTGCATGCCAGCGATTGAAGGTGGCCAGGCTCTCGCCAATTTTCGTACCGCCGCCGATACCCTGCGCCATCAAGGCGAGCTTGTCGACGGCGCGGGCGACGTCGCGGTCGCGCAGCGAGCCGGACACGTGCGCGAGCCGGGTATGGAAGACGAAGGCTTCCGACTCGCGGAAGGCGTCGACCACGCCGTGCAGGAAGCGCACGAAGAACGCCGTGTAGAGGCTCATCGAGCCGGAGGCGTCGAGCAGGAAGACAAGGCGCAGCGGCTTTTCCTTGCGACGGCGGTAGGCGAGGTCGAGCAGCGTGCCGCCGCGCGACACGTTGCGGTGGATGGTGCGACGCAGGTCGAGGCGCGGCCCGCGCCGGCGCACGCGCTGGCGGCGGATGAGGCGCGCACGCATGACGCGCGCGAGGCGCTCGGCCAGTTCATGCGCCTGTTCGATGTGGGCGGGATCGACGATGTGGCGCAGATCGGCGCTCGCCAGGTTTTCGTGGTGCGAGGCGCCTTCGCGCTTGCCACGACCGTCGCCGGCGATATCGCCCTCTTCGTCGCGGCGCTCGACATGGTCGGGCATGCCCGCCTTGCCGCCGCGTGGCCCGACGTCCTTGAGCGTACGCGCGGGCGCGCGGCTGGCAAGCGGCTGGCCCACCAGCATACGCGCCTTGCGCGCGCTGCGGTTCAGCCAATAGGCGTCGAAGATTTCGTCGAAGCGCTCCCAGTCGGAATGGGTGGCGCAGAACAGCGAACGCAGCGCTGGTCTTAGCTGCGCGGGCGTGGCCGCCGCCGGCGCGGTGAGCACGGCGAGCGCGTCGCCGGTTTCGGCGAGGCCGACCCTGAAGCCGTTGTCGCGCAGCGTGCGCACAAAGCCGGCGAGGCGCCGGCGCGTGGGCGGGCCCAACACCTCCTCCCGTTCGTCTCCGCGCAAGCGGGGAGCCAGCACTGGATTCCCGCTTGCGCGGGAATGAGCGGAGCGTGGGCTGCCCGCTGCCATGGTCACGCCACCTTGCCCAACAGCCTGTCGGTCACCTCGCGGGTCAGGCGGCTGCGGTCCTCGCGGGTTTTCAGCAGGCACATCATGGTGTCGTAGACGACCTCCGGCTCCTGCCGCAGGTCGTGGATGTCGAGGCCGGCCAGCGTTGCCGCCCAGTCGAGCGTCTCGGCAACACCGGGCACCTTGCGCAGGTCCTCCTTGCGCACGCCCGCCACCAGCTGCGCGATCTGCAGGGCCAGCGCCGTATCGATGCCCGACGTGCGCGCGATGACGATGCGCGCCTCGCGGTCGACGTCGGGGAAATCGACGTAGTGATAGAGACAGCGGCGGCGCAGCGCGTCGGACAATTCGCGCGTGCCGTTGGAGGTCAAGACCACGCGCGGGATGGCGGTTGCATGAATCGTGCCGAGCTCGGGGATCGTGACCTGGAAGTCGGACAGCAATTCGAGCAGAAAGGCTTCGAATTCCTCGTCGGCGCGATCGACCTCGTCGATTAAGAGCACCGGCGGCTTCTCGCGCCGGATGGCGGCGAGCAGCGGGCGCTCGAGCAGATAGCGCTCGGAGAAGATGTGATCCTCGATGACGTCGGCGTCCTCGCCTTCGCGCGTCTTGATCGCGAGCAACTGCGCCTGATAGTTCCATTCGTAGAGCGCGGCGTTCTGGTCGAGGCCCTCGTAGCATTGCAGGCGGATCAGGTCGGCGCCGTGCACCTCGGCCAATGCCTTGGCGACTTCCGTCTTGCCGACCCCGGCCTCGCCTTCCAGCAGCAGCGGGCGCTTGAGAAAGTCCATCAGCCAGAGCGCGGTCGCGAGATCGCGGTCGGCGATATAGCCGGCGGCGGCGAGACGGTCGGAGATTTGCTCACGGGTCATCGACATGCGCTTACCTTGCGTGTCCCGGGCGCGGCGCAGCACAAGCGGAGCGCGGTGGTGCGCCGCTGACCCGGGACCCAGCTTGCAATATAGGCATTACACCGGGGTCCCGCATCCGCGGCGCAGCGCTGACGCGCTGCACCGCGTGCAAGACACGAGGCCCTCTCAGGCATGCAGCCCGAGCTTGTCGGCCGCGGTCCAGACCCGCCAGTTGTCGTGCGGCATCTGGATATGGGTCGAGCCCAGGAACTTGAAGGCGTCGTTCACCGCGTTGGACAGGCAGGGAACGCTGCCGACATTCGGGCTTTCGCCGACGCCCTTGGCGCCGATCGGATGATGCGGCGACGGCGTGGTGGTCCAGTCGGTCTCCCAATGCGGGGTCTCGACCGCCGTCGGCAGGAAATAGTCCATCAGCGAGGCCGAGGTGACATTGCCGTCCTCGTCGTAATGGATTTCCTGACCCATGGCGATGCCGAAGCCCTCGGTCAGGCCGCCGTGGATCTGGCCCTCGATGATCATCGGGTTGATGCGGGTGCCGCAGTCGTCGAGCGCGTAGAAGCGGCGCACCTTGGTGGAGCCGGTGTCCACGTCGATGTCGACGACGGAGATATAGGCGCCGAAGGGATAAGTGAAATTGGGCGGATCGTAGTAATCGACCGCCTCCAGCCCCGGCTCCATGCCGGGCGGCACCTCGTGATAGGCCGCCCAGGCGATCTCGGTCATGGTCTTGAAGCGCTCGGGGTTGCCCTTCACCCGGAAGCGGTCGACGTCCCATTCGAGATCGTCGTCGTGCACTTCCAGCATGTAGGCGGCGATCATCTGCGCCTTGGCCTTGATCTTGCGGCAGGCCATGGCGGTGGCCGCGCCCGACACCGGCGTCGAGCGCGAGCCATAGGTGCCCAGCCCGTAGGGCGCCGTGTCGGTGTTGCCCTCCTCCACCATGATGTTGTCGGCGGGCAGACCGAGCTCGGTGGCGATGATCTGGGCATAGGTGGTCTCGTGCCCCTGCCCCTGCGACTTGGTGCCGAGCCGGCAGATGCCGGAGCCGGTCGGATGGATGCGGATCTCGGCGGAATCGAACATGGCGATGCCGAGAATGTCGCAGTTGCGCGACGGCCCGGCGCCGACGATCTCGGTGAAGAAGCCGACGCCGACGCCCATCAACTCGCGGGTCTCACCGCGCTTGAAGGCTTCCTGCTTGGCCTTCTGCTCCTCACGCAGCTTCTTGTAGCCGACGGTCTCAATCGCCTTCTTCAGCGCGGTCTGGTAGTCGCCGGAGTCGTAGACCCAGCCGAACACCGAAGTGTAGGGGAACTGCTCGGGCCGGATCAGGTTCTTCATGCGAAACTCGGCCGGGTCCATGCCGAGCTTCTGCGCCATGATGTCCATGGCGCGCTCGATGGCGTAGGCCGCCTCGGTGACGCGGAACGAGCAGCGATAGGCAACGCCGCCCGGCGCCTTGTTGGTATAGACGCCGTCGACCGAGCAATGCGCGGCCGGGATGTCATAGGAGCCCGAGATGATCGAGAACAGGCCGGCCGGCCATTTGGTGGCGTTGGCGCAGGCGTCGAACGCACCGTGATCGGCGATAGTGTTACAGCGCAGACCGAGGATCTTGCCGTCCTTGGTGCAGGCGATTTCGGTGTCCATCCAAAAATCGCGCGCGAAGGCCGTGGTCGACAGATTCTCGATGCGGTCCTCCACCCACTTCACCGGACGCCCGGTGACAATCGAGGCGACGATCGCGCAGATATAGCCCGGATAGGCGCCGACTTTGTTGCCGAAGCCGCCGCCGATGTCGGGTGCGATAACGTGGATCTTGTGCTCAGGAATCTTCGAGATCAGCGAGCCCACCGTGCGGATGACGTGGGGCGCCTGGAAGGTGCCCCACAGCGTCAATTCGCCCTTGATCTTGTCGAACGAGGCGACGCACTGGCAGGTCTCCAGCGGGCACGGATGTACGCGCGGATACTGGATCATCTCTTTGATAGTGACGTCGGCCTTCTCGAAGGCGGCGTCGGCCGCGGCCTTGTCGCCGGCCTGCCAGTTGAACACGTGGTTATAATGCTTGCGCGGCCCGTGCGCGCCTTCCTTCTTGTCTTTGATGTCCTCGCGGATGACAGGCGCGTCCTTGTCCATCGCCTTGAGCGGATCGACGTTGCAGGGCAGCCCCTCGTATTCGACCTCGACCAGCTCAGCCGCGTCGGCCGCGGTGTAGCGGTCCTCGGCGATGACGAAGGCGACCTCCTGGTTCTGGAACAGCACCTTGCCGTCGGCGAGCACCATCTGCACGTCGCCGGCGAGCGTCGGCATCCAGGCGAGGTTCACGGTCTTGAGCGTCTCCGCGGTGATGACGGCGACCACGCCGGGCAGCGCCTCGGCCTTGCTGCCGTCGATCTTCTTGACGCGCGCATGGGCGTGCGGCGAGCGCACGAAATCGCCGTAGAGCATGCCGGGCAG
>JARRNI010000016.1:0-17518 GCA_037385125.1 Pseudolabrys sp. | reverse complement strand
CCCGACGTGAAGAAATGGCTGGCGGAAGAGGCCTATGCCGAGCCGCACGGCCATCACGGCCACGGTCATGCGCACGACCACGCGCATGACCATAACCACGACCATGCGCATCTCGACCGCAGCCGCCACGACGACCACATCGCTTCCTTCGTGCTGACCACCGACAAGCCGATCCCGGCCGGCAACCTGGAAATGTTCCTGGAGCTACTGCGCGCCAATTACGGCACCCACCTCCTGCGCGTGAAGGGCATCGCGAAACTCGCCGAAGCGCCGGATGCGCCGGTTGTGGTGCACGGCGTGCAGCACCTCTTCCACCCCACCGCGCGGCTCGAACGCTGGCCGGACGACGACCGCCGCAGCCGCATCGTGTTCATCACGCGCGACCTGCCCGAGTGCACGGTGCGCGACCTGTTCGAGGCCTTCCTCGGCGCGGCGGCTATCGACCGCCCCGACAAAGCGGCGCTGACCGACAATCCGCTGGTGCCCTTCGGCGGCGTGGATCGCTAGCGGCAACCTCTCCGCCGTCATGCCCGGCCTTGACGAGTCACGCATTCGTGGCCTGCGTCGCGACTCGATCACCCTTGCGCTAGCGCCCGACTCCGCCGATCTTGATAGGTAAAGCTGCCGGCCGAGCCGGCGGCGCCGGGACAAGCAGCCAAGGAAACGACCGTGGACCGCCTGTGGCTTCGACATTATCCGCCGGGGGTCGCCGCCGAGATCGACCCGGCGCGCTACCCCTCGCTGGTGGCGATGTTCGAGGAAAGCTTCAAGAAATACGCCGCGCGCGACGCCTGCGTGCTGATGGGCAAGACGCTCACCTATGCCGGGCTCGACCAGGCCTCGCGCGCCTTCGCCGCCTGGCTGCAGAGCCGCGGGCTCAAGCAAGGCGCGCGCGTCGCCATCATGATGCCTAATGTGCTGCAATATCCGGTGGCGATCGCCGGCACCCTGCGTGCCGGCATGGTGGTGGTGAATGTCAACCCGCTCTATACGGCGCGCGAGCTGGAATTCCAGCTCAAGGACTCCGGCGCAGAAGCCATCGTCGTCCTGGAAAACTTCGCGCATACCCTGCAGCAGGCGCTGCTGCACACGCCGGTCAAGCACGTGGCGGTCGCGCGCATCGGCGACATGCTGGGGTTCCTGAAAGGCGCGGTCGTCAACAACGTCGTCCGCCACGTCAAGAAGATGGTGCCGCGTTATGACCTGCCGCAGGCGGTGCCGTTCAAGCAGGTGCTGGCCAAGGGCCGCAAGCTTTCCTTCAACCCGCCTTCGGTCGGGCCCAACGACATCGCCTTCCTGCAATATACCGGCGGCACCACGGGCGTCTCCAAGGGCGCTATCCTGCTGCATCGGAACATGGTCGCCAATGTGCTGCAGGTGGAGGCCTGGGACGAACCGAGCCTCAAAACGCCGCCGCTAGTCGAGCAGTTGGTCGTCGTCACGGCGCTGCCGCTCTATCACGTGTTCGCGCTCACGGCCTGTTTCCTTTTCGCTGTGCGCGTCGGTGGCATGTGCCTGCTGATCACGAACCCGCGCGACATCGGCGGCCTGATCAAGGAGCTGAGCAAATACAAGGTGAGTTCTTTCCCGGCGGTGAATACGCTGTATAACGCGCTGCTGCACCACCCGGATTTTGGCAAGATCGACTGGAGCCTGCTGAAAAGCACGACCGGCGGCGGCATGGCGGTGCAGAAGACCGTCGCCGATGCGTGGTTCAAGGCCACCGGCAAGCCGATCGTCGAGGGCTACGGCCTGTCGGAAACCGCGCCGGTGCTCACCTGCAACCGCGGCGACATTCCGGAATGGACCGGCACCATCGGCCTGCCCATGCCGTCGACCGAAATCTCGATCCGCGACGACGAGGGCCATGAGCTGCCGCCCGGCGAGCAGGGCGAGATCTGCGCGCGCGGCCCGCAGGTGATGCCCGGCTACTGGAACCGGCCGGACGAGACCGCCAAGGTGATGACCGCGGACGGCTTCTTCCGCACCGGCGACATCGGCGTGATGGACGAGCAGGGCCGCGTGCGCATCGTCGACCGCAAGAAGGACATGATCAGCGTCTCCGGCCTCAAGGTCTTCCCCAATGAGGTCGAAGAGGTCGCCATGAGCCATGGCAGCCTGTTGGAATGCGCGGTAGTCGGCGTGCCGGATGCGCATTCCGGCGAAGTACCCAAGCTCTACGCGGTCAAGAAGAAGCCGGAAGTGACGGAAGTGGAGCTGCGCAAGCACCTCGCCGAGGGGCTTGCGCCCTACAAGGTGCCGCGCCACGTCGAGTTCCGCGACGAGCTGCCGAAGACCAATGTCGGCAAGATCCTGCGCCGCAAGTTGCGCGACGAGACGGCCGGCGAGGTCAAGCATAAATGAGCGCAGGCGAAGCGAGCCCCAACGAGATCGTCGCCTTCTGGCGCGACGTCGGCCCCAAGCGCTGGTTCGAGAAGGACGACGGCCTCGACGAGGAGATTCGCCGGCGCTTTCTTGCGGCTCACGAAGCCGCCGCCGACGGCCGGCTCGCGTCCTGGGAGCAGCACGCGCAAGGGGCGCTAGCCCTGCTGATCCTGCTCGACCAGTTCCCGCGCAACATGTTCCGCGGTGATGCCGGCGCTTTCGCCACTGATCCGCTGGCCAGGGAAATCGCCAGCCGCGCCATTCTTGCCGGCTTCGACGGCGCCACCCCGGCCGATATGCGCGGTTTCTTCTATCTTCCCTTCATGCATTCGGAGGCGCTGGCCGACCAGGAAAAAGCGATCGTCTTCTACCGCGCGCACGGCAGCGAAGACGGCCTGAAATGGGCCGAGCTGCACGCCGATATCATCCGTCGTTTCGGCCGTTTTCCCCACCGCAATGCCGTGCTCGGGCGCGCCAGCACGCCGGAGGAAGAGAGTTTTCTCGCGGGTGGTGGCTTCGCCGGCTGAACGTGAGATAGTGCCGGCATGGACGCTTTGGTGGTCAACGATCTGCGCCTGCGGCTGGGCGACAACGACGTGCTCAAGGGCATCTCGCTCAACATTCCGACTGGCCAGGCGGTGGCGCTGCTCGGGCCTTCCGGCAGCGGCAAGACCACGCTGCTGCGGGCCATTGCCGGGTTGGAGCAGCCGCAGGGCGGCAGCATTGCCGTCGGCGAGCAGGTTTTCTTCGACGCTGCGGCCGGCATCGCGCTGCCGCCCGAGCAGCGCGGCCTTGGTCTCGTGTTCCAGTCCTATGCGCTGTGGCCGCACCGTACCGTGTTCGAGAACGTCGCCGCCGGGCTGAAGCTGCGCGGCACCGGGCCCGACGAGATCAAGACGCGCGTGGACAAGATGCTCGGCCAGATCGGGCTCGGCCATCTCGCCGACCGTCTGCCGCCGCAGCTTTCCGGCGGCCAGCAGCAGCGCGTGGCGATTGCGCGCGCTCTGGTCTATGCGCCGCCGGTCATCCTGCTCGACGAGCCGCTGTCCAACCTCGACGCCAAGCTGCGCGAGGAAGCGCGCGCCTTCCTGCGCACGCTGATCACCACGCTCGGCCTCTCGGCCATCCATGTGACGCACGATCAGCTCGAGGCCATGGCGCTGGCCGACCGCATCGTGCTGCTGCACAACGGTTCGATCGCGCAGGACGGCTCGCCGACCGCGCTCTACAACGAGCCGGCCAATCTGTTCGCGGCGCAATTCATGGGCAGCAACAACCGGCTGGACGGCAATCTGGTCGCGCGCGCCAACGGCCGCGCCACCCTGGAAGTGTTCGGCGAGCGGCTGACCGGCGTGGCGCGCAGCGAGGCCGCTATCGGTGCCGACGCGGTCGCCGTTATCCGGCTCGAGCGCATGCGGCTGGCGCGCGACGCCGGGCCGAACCGATTGCCGATGCAGCTCGAGGCGGCGATGTATTTGGGCGAGCGCTGGGAGCTTCTATTCGCGCGCGGCGAGAATAATGTGCGCGCCTATGCGGCCGAGCCGCCGCGACGCGGCGAGCATTTTCTGGAGTTTCCGGAAGCGGCGCTGTGGGTGTTTTAAGACAGGCTGAGGAGCGCGCGATCTCTTGATCGATTTCCACGGCGTCTATCCCTACCTCGTCTCGCCAGTCGACGTACAAGGGCGCGTCAAGGTCGACGTGCTCGGCAAGTTGTGCGACGACCTGATCGATGCCGGCGTGCATGGGCTGACGCCGCTAGGCTCCACCGGCGAGTTCGCTTATCTCAATCGCGCGCAGAAGGAAGCGGTGGTGCGCGCCACCATCGAGGCGGCCGGCAAGCGCGTGCCGGTAGTCGCCGGCGTCGCCTCGACCGCAACGGCCGATGCAGTCGAGCAGGCGAACGCGTGGCAACAACTCGGCGCCGACGGCATCCTCGCCATTCTGGAGGCCTATTTCCCGCTCAAGGAAGCGCAGGTCGAAAGCTACTTCCGCGCCATCGCCGATGCGGTCGACGTTCCGGTGGTGCTTTACACCAACCCGAACTTCCAGCGCAACGATCTCACGCTCGACGTGATCGCACGCCTCTCCGCCCATCCGCGCATCGGTTATATCAAGGACGCCTCCAGCAATACCGGCCGCCTGCTCTCGATCATGAACCGGGTACCGGACATGAAGGTGTTCTCGGCCTCGGCGCATATTCCTGCGGCGGTGATGCTGATCGGCGGTGTCGGCTGGATGGCAGGTCCGGCCTGCCTGGTGCCGCGCGAGAGCGTGCAACTCTACGACCTCGCTCAAGCCGGCCGATGGGCGGAAGCGATGGCGCTGCAACGCGAGCTCTGGCGCATCAACGAGGCCTTCGCCCGCTTCAATCTCGCCGCCTGCGTCAAGGCCGGCCTCGAAATCCAGGGCTACGCGGTCGGCGATCCGCTGCCGCCGCAGACGCCGCTTTCCGCCGCCGAGCGTGGCCAGGTGGAAGCGATCCTTCGCGACGTCGCCAGGCTCGAAACCGTCTGATTCCGCAGGCTAAACTGCCGCGCCCACTGAATGTTAACGGTTCGTTGCTAGCAAAGCAGAATGGCTTTGCCGTCTTTCGAATACCGGGTACCGCCGGCGAAATGGGAGTCCATGGCGCTGAGCGATGCCGAGCACGCCGCCGCCCCGACGCCTTTCTCGGCGGCGGGCGTCATCGCGCGCGTCAAGGCGATCCTGGCCGACCGCGGCGACAACCCCATCGCGCAGCTCATGGCCGGCAAGGTATTCCTGGTGCGCGTGGCGAGCGCCATGCTGGCGCTGGTGTCCCAGGTGCTGCTGGCGCGCTGGATGGGCAAGTTCGAGTTCGGCATCTACATCTATGTCTGGACCTGGGTGCTGATGATCGGCGCGCTGTCCGATGTCGGCCTGTCGTCGTCGGCGCGGCGCTTCATCCCGGAATATACTGAGCTGAAGGCGTTCAATCGCTTGCGCGGCTTCTTGACCGGTGCGCGCTGGCTCGCCTTCGCTATCGCCACCGGCATCGGTGCCACCGGCGCCATCGGTGTCACGCTGCTGCAACCCTATATCGATCACTTCACCGTCATTCCGCTTTATCTGGCCTGCGTGACCATTCCGATCTACGGGCTGGTGCAGGTGCAGGCCGGCATCGCGCAGAGCTATGACTGGCCCAACCTGGCGCTAGCGCCGTTCTACATCTGGCGCCAGTTCATCATTACCGTCGCGATGGGCGCGGCCTGGGCATTCGGCGCGCCGACCGATGCCGAGACCGCCATGATCATCGTGGTCGCCACCACCTGGGCGGTAACCATCGGCCAGCTTTTCGTGCTCGACCGCCGGCTCCGCAGCAAGGTGCAGCCCGGACCCCGGCGCTACGAAGTAAAGACCTGGTTCGCCACCTCACTGCCGATCTTCGTGGTCGAGAGCTTCTATCTGCTGCTTACCTATGTAGACATTCTGACGCTGGAGCAGATGCGCACGCCGAACGAGGTCGGTGTCTATTACGCCGCCGCGCGGCTCTTGGCGCTGGTCGCCTTTGTCTATTTCGCCATCGCCAGTGCCACCACCCACAAGTTCACGCAATATCACGTGGAAGGCGACAGGCAGCGGCTGGCGCAGTTTTTCGCCGAGACCATCCGCTGGACCTTCTGGCCCTCGCTCGCCGCCTGCGCGGTGGTCCTCGCGCTCGGGCTGCCGCTGCTGTCGCTGTTCGGCGCCGGCTTCACCGCCGGCTACGGCGTGATGTTCATTCTCGCCGTCGGCATGATGTCGCGCGCCGCGGTGGGACCCGCCGAGCGCCTGCTCAACATGCTGGGCGAGCGCAAGGAGTGCGCCGGCGTCTATGCGCTCGCCTTCGTCATCAATCTGGTGCTGTGCCTGCTGCTCATTCCGCCGCTCGGCATCGAAGGCGCGGCGATCGCCACCTCGATCGCGCTAGCGGTGGAATCGACCCTGCTTTGTCGCATGGCCAAGCGGCGGCTCGGCTTCCACCTGTTCATCTTCGGCGGCGGGCAATCCTGACCGCGAAAGAATCACGCGCGCTTCCTTAACAAGCGCCGGATCACCTTGCCGGTCGTGGTCATCGGCATCTGCTCAATGAACGCCACCTCGCGCGGGTATTCGTGCGCCGACAGCCGCGTGCGCACGAACCCCTGGATTTCGCCGGCGAGCGCATCGGACGGCTGATAGCCGTCCTTCAAGACGACGAAAGCCTTGACGATCTCGGTGCGCACCGGATCGGGTTTGCCGACCGCGGTGGCCAGCGCCACCGCCGGATGCCGCAGCAGGCAGTCCTCGATTTCGCCGGGCCCGATGCGGAAGCCGGCCGAGGTGATGACGTCGTCGTCACGGCCGACGAAGGAGACGTAGCCGTCCGCGTCCATCACGCCCTGGTCGCCGGTCACCATCCAGTCTCCGATGAATTTCTCCTGCGTCGCCTGCGACCGCCCCCAGTATTCCAGGAACATCACTGGGTCGGGCCGCCTCACCGCGATCTGGCCGATCTCTCCGGCCTTCATTGCATTGCCATCGTGGTCGATGGTCGAAACGACATGTCCCGGCACCGGCTTGCCGATGGCGCCCGCTTTCAGCATGCCGAGCTGCGCGCAGGAGCCGAGCACTAGATTGCATTCGGTCTGGCCGTAGAACTCGTTGATGGTCAGCACGAACGCCTCCCGGCCCCATTCCAGCGCCTCGACGCCGAGCGACTCGCCGCCCGAGGCGACGCTGCGCAGCTTGATATCGAAGCGCCCGCGCGGGCTCGGCACCGCGCGCATCATGCGCAGCGCGGTCGGCGGGATGAAAGCGTTGCGCACGCCCTCATTGGCCATCAATGCGAAAGCCTCTTCCGGGTCGAACTTTTCCACCTTGCGCGCTACCACCGCCACGCCGTGATGCAGGCTGGGCAGCAGCACGTCGAGCAGGCCGCCGGCCCAGGCCCAGTCGGCCGGCGTCCAATACCGATCGCCTTCCTGCGGGAACGGATAGTGCGGCAGTTCGGCGCCGGGCATGTGGCCGAGCAAGACGCGATGCGCATGCAAGGCGCCTTTCGGCTGGCCAGTGGTGCCTGAGGTGTAGATCATCATCGCCGGGTCTTCGGCCGAGGTGTCGACGGGCGTGAAGTCGGACGATGCCTTGGCGAGCAGATCGGCGAAGTGGCCGTCGACCGACAGCACGCAGGTTACGTCCGGCACCTCCCCGCGGATGTCCTCGAATTTCTCAATCCCTTGCGCATTGGTGAGCAGCGCCTTGGCGCCGGAATTCTGCAGACGGTAGGAGAGCGCGTCCGGCCCGAACAGGATGGCGATGGGCAGCGCGACGGCGCCGAGCTTGTAGATGGCGACATGGGCCGCCGCCACTTCCGGCGCCTGCGGCATGAAGATGGCGACGCGGTCGCCGCGCTCGACGCCTTGGGCGCGCAACACATTGGCGAGCCGGTTGGAAGTCTCGCGTAAGCGGCCGAACGTGATGCGTTCGCTCTGCCCATCGCCGCGCACATGCAGGATGGCGAGCCGGGCCGGGTCGGCGCTCGCCCAGCGGTCGCAGATGTCGACGCCGATATTATAGCGCGCCGGTATGTTCCAGCGGAATTGGCGATAAAGCGTGTCGTAGTCGCGGATTTCCGATTGTCCCGGCATGGCGCGGCAAAACTAGTCAGCCGCGGCAGCGCCGTCCAGAGCGATCAACGTGACGCAGCCATGGGCCATTGATTCCCGGCGATTCTGATGGCCACATTCGCCCCCGCCGGCCGACCCCGTTCATCATTATTGGAAGCAACCGCCATGCATATGCACGAGGCCACCGTGATCCTCGGGTTCATCGCAGGAGCCCTCTACATCGCCAGCCACTACATGAAGACGATGGTGCCGCTGCGGCTCACTGAGATCGTTAGCAACGCGATGTTCGTCGTCTACGGCCTCATGTATCCGTCGTGGCCGACGCTCGCGCTCTACGGGCTGCTGATCCCGCTCAACGCGCTGCGGCTCTACGAGATGCTGGAGCTGATCAAGAAGGTGCGCGAGGCCTCCGAGCACACCCTGTCGATCGACTGGCTGAAGCCCTTCATGCACGAGGAAGTCTATACCAAAGGCTACATCCTGTTCCACAAGGACGAGCCGGCGGAGGACATGTATTACGTGGTGCGCGGGCGCTGCCGGGTGAAGGAGCTCGATCTGGAGATCAAGCCGGGGCAACTGCTCGGCGAGCTCGGCTTCATTACGCCCGAACGCAAGCGCACGCAGACGGTGGAATGCCTCGACGAGGTGCATATGCTGGCGATCAGCTACGACAAGGTGAGCGAACTGTATTTCCAGAATCCGTCGTTCGGCTTCTATTTCCTCAAGCTCATCAGCGAGCGGCTGTTGCAGAACGTGCAGCGGCTGGAGAAAGCGTTGGAGGAGCGGAGCAAGGAAGCGCCGGCCTAATTAGGGTGCGCTGAGCGCGACACCACCATAGCTGTCGACACAAAATAGGATTATTTTTCTGTCCGGCGCGGCCGGGCCCCGGCTGAGGCTGGAAGATAATAGGGCTTGTACGCCGGCCGCATTCGGGCGCAGGCTCCCGTCGCTATGCCCTGGATCACTATGGTTCTGCAGCCGCCACCGCAATACGCCCACCGCTACCACGGGCCGGTGGTCGAGCGCGTGCTGCCGCTCGCCGAGGCGCGGCGCCTATGCGCACGCATGGGCGCGCGGGCCGACGCCTGCTCCTGGAAGAGGCACGGCAAGTGCTACATTGTCATTCCGCGCAACGGGCCGGTGCGCGACCTCGGCGCCTACCGCCGCCACGAGATGGCCCATTGCAACGGCTGGGTGCACGGCTCCGGCCGCTTCGCCGGCGGCAGCGGCGGCTTTCCGACCTTGAGCAACCGGTTCGACGCGGAAATGCAGTGAGGGGGTGGCGCCGGATTTTTGCCGCCGCGGGATGCAAGCGGGCCGGCGAATCACGTAGCCTCAAATTCATCAGGGGGCCGGAACCACACTAGCCGGCAGGAATTATATTCGTTCCGTGGCGGGCGGCCGAGCGCTGCCGGCCGCGAAGACTTGTCCGAAGGAGGGCGGATATGAAGAAAGATCCTTACAAGATCGATCCGAGCCGCTCACCACTGTTGCCCAATTCGGGGTACCGGATGTCCGGCCTGTTCATGGCCGGCCTAGCCGGGGCGATCTTCATCATCGTAGCAATCGTGTGGGCGGCGCAGAATTATGTGAGCGCGCCATGGGCCACGACGTCGACCGCTTCCGTTCAGACCTCCGCTCCCGCCGAGGCGACGACCGGCGAAGCGCGCTGACGGTGGCGGGCAGTTACCGCTTTGCCCCTTCAGGCTCGGCCAGGATCAGCGTCCAGTACACCTTGTATTTCGACTTCGGCGTATAGACCGCGGCGATGCCCATGCGGGTGGCGCCGGGCAGCAGCATGGTGGCGTTATGCGGCTTGGAATCGCGCCAGCCGGAGAAGGCTTCCGCCAGCGTATGGTAGCCAGCGCCGACGTTCTCGCCGGCGCGCTTGGCGCGATAGCCTTGTTTACGCAGCCGCTGCACGAACGGCTTCTTGCCGTTGCGGGCAAGCCTGTCGCGCTTGGCCATGGCCTGCGCCTGCTGACGCGCGAGGTCGGTGAGCGCGGGATCGACGCTGACCGGCGGCAGGCCGTGGTTGGCGCGGTAGCCGGAGATCATCGACTGGGCGGCGACGGCATCGAGCGTGGCGCCCGGCTGGGTGAGATCGCGATAGAGGGGCGGATGCTCGGGCGGCTTGTAGCCGGCACAGGAGGCGAGCGCCAAGGCCAGCAGCGGCACGAGCAAGCGTTGCATTTGATTTTCCCCGGACGACGTGGCCGGCACTGTTGCGGCCGACGGTGGCGGAATGGTGGTGGCTTCCCTTTTTCGTCATTCCGGAAAGGCGCGTAAGCGCGCGAACCCGGAATGACCGGCGTGGCAATGACAGAAAGTTATTTCGCCGCCTTTAACGCCTGCCAGATGCGCTCCGGCGTGGCCGGCATGTCGAGCGCGGCGTCCTTGGGGAGCGCATTGAGGATGGCATTGATGAACGCCGGATGCGCGGCGGTGGTGCCGGCCTCGCCGGTGCCTTTCACGCCCAAGGGATTGGTGCGGCAAGCGACCGCGAAATGCTCCACTGTCATCGCCGGCACGTCGTGAGCGCGCGGGATCGCATAGTCCATGAACGAGCCGGAGACGAGCTGGCCGGAGGCGTCATAGACCGTGTTCTCGGTGAGCGCCTGGCCCAGGCCCTGCGCCACGCCGCCATGCACCTGGCCGGTGACGATGGAGTCGTTGAGCACGTTGCCGCAGTCGCCCACCGCCACATAGGAGACGATGTCGAGCGCGCCGGTATCGGCGTCGATCTCGACTTCCGCCACGTGGCAGCCGTTGGGAAACGAGGGCGGCAGCTTGACGTGGCCCGTGCTGTCGAGGCTTTCCGCGATGGCGCCCTGGCGCGCCAGTTCCTGCGAGCGCTTGGCCACCTCGAAAAGCGACACATCGCGGTTCTTCACGGCGAACCGGCCGTCGCGGAAGGTGACCTCGCCTTCATCGGCCTGCAGCAGGATGGCGGCGGCCTTCTTGCCTTTCTCCAGCACCGCATCGGCGGCGGCGACGACCGCGTTGCCGACGAACATGGCCGAGCGCGAGGCGACCGCGCCGAAGCCGGGCACGTCGTAGTCGGAGTCGCCCGCCGTCACGGTGACCTGATCGGGCGACAGGCCGAGCCGGCACGCGGCGACGCGGCCGAATACCGTGCGGTGCCCCTGCCCACTGGCGCCGGCGCCGATGCTCACCGTCACCCGATCGTCGCCGGGAAAGGCGATGCGCGCGGCCTCTTCGGGGAAGGCGCCGGCGATCTCCAGATAGCAGCCGATGCCTAGCCCACGCAGCTTGCCGGCCTTTTTCGCCACCTTCTTGCGCGCCGCAAAGCCGGCATAGTCGGCGCGCGCGAGCGCCTGCTCGAACAGTTCGGTGAAATCGCCGCTATCGTAGGTATTGCCGAAGGGCGTGGTGTAGGGGATCTTGTGGGGCTTGATCAGGTTGCGCCGGCGCAATTCGGCCGGGTCGATATTGAGCCGGTCGGCGGCGGCATCGATCACTCGCTCGATGAGGTAGCTCGCCTCCGGGCGGCCGGCGCCGCGATAGGGCGCGATCGGCAGCGTGTTGGTGAAGATGCAGCGCGTGTTCACCTGCGCCTGCGGAATATCGTAGACCGTCGGCAGGCAGCCGGAAATGTGCGTGGTCACGCAGAAATGCGCGACGCCGGTGAAATAGGCGCCGATATTGCCCAGACAATTGACGCGCAGGCCGAGAAAGCGGCCGCGCGTATTGAGCGCCAGCTCCACGCTCCAGAACGAATCGCGGCCCTGGCAGTCGCTGACGAAGGCCTCCGAGCGGGTGGAAGCCCAGTGCACCGGGCGTCCGAGCGCGCGCGCGGCATGCAGCATGGTGATGTATTCCGGATAGCACCAGCCCTTCATGCCGAAGGCGCCGCCGACATCGTCGGTGAGAACGTGCAGCTCTTCCGGCTTGATGTTGAGCGCACCGGCGACCTGGCTGCGCACGGCGGCCACCGCCTGCGACGGGCCGCGTAGGGTGAAGCGCCCGCTGGCGGCATCGTAGCTGGCGCTTGCGGCGCGCGGCTCGAGCGAGGCGACCACCAGGCGCTGGTTGACGAGCTCCACCTTCACCACATGGGCGGCTTCCGCGAAGGCCTTGTCGAGGGCGGATTGTTTCTTGCCGTCGGGATCGGCCGGCGCGGTCCAGTCAAAGCCGATATTGCCGGGCGCCTCCGGCCAGAGCTGCGGCGCGCCCGGCTTGACGGCCTCGCGCGCGTCGGTGACGGCGTCGAGCGGCGCGTAATCGACCATCACCTTGTCGGCGGCGTCTTGCGCCTCAGCCGCCGTCTCGGCCAGCACCATAGCCACCGGCTCGCCGATATGCATGACGCGGTCGGCGGCAAGCGCCGGCCGGTGCGGCGATATCGGCAACTGGCCGCCGCGGCCGGGGATGGGATGGCCGTGCGAGATCGAATGATAATGCGCGGCCGTCAGCTCCGCGCCGGTGATCACCGCCTTGACGCCGGGCGCGGACTTCGCGGCGCCCGCGTTGATGCGCTCAATGCGGGCGAAGCCGTGCGGCGAGCGCACGAAGCAGGCGGCGAGTGCGCCGTCGGGTTTGACGTCGTCGCCGAAGCGACCTTGCCCGCGCAGCAGCGCGTCGTCTTCAACGCGGCCGATAAAGGGTTCGGCGCGGGCGGCGGAAGCATTGGTCATGGGCACACACTCCGGTGGTCGGTCGGTCTTTCTGAGGCGGCACGCGAGCGACGGCGAAACGCCGTTAACGCCCGTTTAACCCCCTGGCAACCGGCAATTAACTGCAAACCAACGGGTTGGGGAATACCGTGCACCCAAGCCGGATTTGAAAACCCCATGGCCTTTTCCGCACCCGCTGCGCCGCGCGACTGGCGTTATCTCGCCCTGATTGCCGGCGCCTGCTTCCCGGCCGTCTTTCTGCTGCTGCACTATGCGACACCGGGCGGCGGGGCGCCGCTGTCGGCTTTCGGCGCCGCGCTGCTGTCGGCGCTGATCGCGACCTCCGTCACGCTCTTTCGCATCCGCAGCCTGCAGCTTCACAATCGGCGCATGCGGGTGGTGGCCGACCACATGAGCCAGGGCCTGTACATGTTCAATGCCGACGAGCAGCTGGCGGTCTGCAACAGCCGCTACATGGAGATGTACAAGCTGCCGCCAGAGGTAGCCAAGCCCGGCACCAAGCTCACGGCGCCACTCGAATACCGCATCGGCAACGCCACCTTCTCGCGCGACATCGAGAGCTACCGGCAGGAGCTGCTCGGCTCCCTCGGCGAAGGCTCCACGCGGAGCAACGAGGTGAAGTCCGATGACGGGCGCGTGATCCTGATCACCAACCGGCCGATGCCGGACGGCAGCTGGGTGGCGACCCACGAGGACGCTACCGAGCGGCGCGGCGGCGTAACCTTCCCGTCCCTCAAACCGTCATACCGAGGTGCGAGCGCGCGGAGCACGCGAGCACCTCAGGGGACGGAGACAGGCCGGCGATCGGCGCACTTTTCGCCCTCTCAAAATTGACTATGTCAGGGCGGCGCATCGCGAAATCCGCATTGGTTGATCGCGACGGAACAGCCCGCACACGGGAATGTTTGCTGCATCCGCGGCATGCTTCGGGTAGTTTGCCGCCGAAAAGCGGAGGAAGACAAAGAATGCGGTTGGGCTACTTCACCATGCCGGTGCACCCGATGGGGCGGGACTGGGCGCAGACGCTGCGCGAGGATCGCGAGGCGATCATCCTGGCCGACAAGCTCGGCTTTCATGACGCCTTCGTCGGCGAGCACCTGACCGACGCCTGCGAGAACGTCACCAACAGCATGCTGTTCCATGCGACACTCATTCATTCGACGCAGAACATCAGGCTCGCCACCGGCACCACCAACCTATCGCAGATGCACCCGGTGCTGATCGCGGTAAACGCCGCCATGATGGATCATCTGGCCGAGGGGCGCTTCATCATGGGCGTGTCGGCCGGCGCGCTCACCTCCGACGCAGAAGCGCTCGGCATTCTCGACGAGGACCGCAACAAGATCTTCGCCGACGCGATCGACGTGATCCTGGCGATCTGGGAGCGCGACCCGCCCTACGACATCGATTTTCCCGACAACCGCTTCAAGGTGGAGATCAAGCGCGCCGCGACCCACCATCTCGGCGTCGGCATCATGGCCAAGCCGTTCCAGAAGCCGCGGCCGGAGATCGTCGGCACGGTGGTGGCGCCGTTCTCGCCCGGCGTGGTGCTGATGGGCAAGCGCGACTTCCATCCGCTGTCGGCCAACTTCCTGCTGCCGCAGCATCTCAAATCGCACTGGACCAACTACGCCAAGGGCAAGGCGAAAGCGGGCGAGGAGGCTTTAGTTTCCGACTGGCGGGTGGCGCGCACCATCTTCGTCGCCGACGACGACAAGGTGGCGCGGACTTACGGGCGCGAGGACGCCAACAGCCCCTACAAGTTCTACTTCTCGCAGATGCGCGCCAAGATGAAGCGCGGCAACCGGCTCTACGTGTTCAAGAGCCACAAGGAGCAGCCGGACGACGAGATTACCGAGGATTTCGTCATGGATAATTGCGTCACCTTCGGCAGCGTCAACAAGGTGGTGGAGGAGATATTGCGCTTGCGCGAGCAGACCGGCGATTTCGGCGAGCTCGTCTATGCCGGCATGGACTGGGTCGATCCCGAACTCGCCCGACGCTCGATGCAGCTGATGGCCGAAGAGGTGATGCCGCAGGTGAACGCGGCGATCGGGAAACAGGCGACCGCGGCAGAGTAGACCCGCTGCCGTATAATTCGGCTGTCGTCCCCCGCACTCGGGTCCGGCTTCGCCGGCCCGAGCACAGGCTCCGGCGGAGGACCCAGCAATCACGGACAGACAGGACTTACTGGATTGCCCGCCTACGCGGGCAACGCGGGCAATGACAACAGAGAATTGGTTAGTGCGCCGGCGGCAGCGGGCCGCCGAACAGCGTGGTGCCGCCCAAAGAGCGCGAGCGGACATCGTGGCCGGCGCGATGCATGGCCGGAGCAGCCGCCGGCTGCGGCGCTGCACCGCCATTGGCCGCGGTCGCCGGCTCGTTCGCCCCCGGCAGCACCACCACGCGGGTGCCGACCTGCACGCGGTCGTACAAATCCTCGATATCCTTGTTGAGCAGCCGGATGCAGCCCGACGACACGGTCTTGCCGATGGTCGAAGGCTGGTTGGTGCCGTGAATACGGTAGAGCGTGTGGCCGAGATAGAGTGCGCGCGCGCCCAGCGGATTGCCGGGGCCGCCCGCCATCATGCGCGGCAGATAGGGCTGGCGCTCGATCATCTCCTTGGGCGGAAACCAGTCGGGCCATTCCTTCATCTTGGAGATGCGCTCGGTGCCCGACCAGGTGAAGCCCTCGCGGCCAACGCCGATGCCGTAGCGGATCGCCTTGCCGTGGCCGAGCACCAGATAGAGATGGGTGTGCGGCGTGTCGACGATGATGGTGCCGGCCGGCTCCCGGGTGCGGTAGTTGACGAGCTTGCGCTGCAGGTTGGACGGCAATTGCTGGGGCGGGCCAGTCTCCGGCCGGTCCTCGGGCGGCAGCACCGAAAGGGCCTGGCTGTCGGAGCGCCAGCCCTGGTTGGCATCCTGCCTTTGCACGGAAGCAGGCCCGATCGCCGCCGGCGGCCGCATCGCATTGGGATCGGCATCTTGCGAGCCACCGAGCTGGTGGCCGAAGAGCGACGGCCCGCTCTGCTGCGCCGTGGGCGGCGGGCCGCTTTCCGGCGGATAATCCAGCCCGGTCTGGGCGAGCGCCGAAGGCACGGCCAAAACCGCCGCCAACGGCAGCGCCAGCAGGAAGGCGCCGAAACGTCCGGTCATATTCGTCACCCCTTACCCGTCGCGGGCGTCCCAATCGCCCGTACCCAAGGCTTGCCCCGGGATGACGGCACATTCAAGGCCTTCTTGCGGCCCCTCGGTTCCCTCCTCGCCCCCCGCTCAGTGCACCGCCGGGACGGCCGCGGTGTTCACCCGGCGCAGAAGCAGCAGAACCAGCGGAATAATCAGCGCCGAAAACAGCGCCGCCAGCCAGAAAACGTCCATATAGGCCAGCAAAGCGGCCTGCCGCTCGATCACCTGGCCGATCCAGCCGATCGCCTGATGCTGCGCCTGATAGGCCGTCTCGCCATGGGCCATGAAATAATCGGCCGCCCGCTGCAGGGTCTGCCGGTAGACCGGCGAGGTGGGCACCACGTGGGTGACGAGATTGGCGTGATTGACCTGGGTCTGCTGGGCGATCTCGGTATTGGCAAGCGAGATGCCGAAGCTGCCGCCCAGATTGCGCGCCACGTTGATGAGCGATGAGGCTTGGTTGGTCTTGGCCGGCGGCAAATCGGCATAGGCGGCCGTGTTGATCGGGATGAAGAGGAACGGCAACCCGATCATCTGGTAAACGCGCGCCCAGGCGAACCAGTCGAAGCCGACATTGGCGTCGAGCGAGGTCATGTGCCACAGGGCGATCGCGATCACGAAGAGGCCGAAAGCGATCAGGTATTTCGGCTGGATCCAATTGGTGATCTGCCCAGCCGCGGGCATCACAAACAGCATGGCGAGGCCGCCGGGCATGAGCACGAGCCCGGAGATATAGGCGGAGTAGCCGAAGGCAGTCTGCATGAGCTGCGGCAGAATCTGGGTCGAGCCGAACAGGATGGCACCGACCGCCAGCATGACAAGGAACGAGGTGCCGAACTGACGGCGAAATAAGAGCCGCACATCGACGATCGGGTCGGTTCGCGTCGCCTCCCACGGCACGAACAGCAGAAAAGCCAAGCCCGACACCAGCGCGAAGCTCAAGATGAAATTGGAAGCGAACCAGTCGTCCTGCTGGCCGCGGTCGAGCACGATCTCCAGGAAGCCGAGCATCACGGTGACCAGCAGGAAGCCGATCCAGTCGACGCGCAGGCCGTGGCGCAAACGCTCCTGCCGCTCGCGCACGAGCACCTCGGGCTCGACCAGCAGCCATTGCACCAGGCTGACGGAGAGGATGCCGAAGGGGACGTTGATAAAGAAGATCCAGTGCCAGGAGTAGTTGTCGGTGATCCAGCCGCCGAGCGTGGGCCCGATAGTGGGAGCGATGATCACCGCAATGCCATAGAGCGCAAAGGCCTGCGCACGCTTGTTGGGCGGGAACGTATCGGCCAGGATCGACTGCTCGCTCGGCGCCATGCCGCCGCCGGAAAGGCCCTGCAGGATACGGAAGAAGATGAGCGACTGCAGGTTCCAGGCGATGCCGCAGAGAAACGAGCTGATAGTGAAGCCGGCAACGCACATCATGTAATAGCGCTTGCGGCCGATCACGTTGGCTAGCCATCCGCTGATCGGAATAATGATGGCGTTGGCGACGAGATAAGTGGTGATGATCCAGGTCGCCTCCTCCGTGCCGGCGGCGAGATCGCCGGCAATATTTACGAGGGCGACGTTGGCGATCGAGGTGTCGAGCACCAGCATGAAGGTGGCGATCGACACCACCACCGCGATCAGCCAGGGATTATGGTCGCCGGCCGCCGAGCGGGGCTGCGCGCCGCGGCCGCC
>JARRNI010000015.1:0-17577 GCA_037385125.1 Pseudolabrys sp. | reverse complement strand
GCCAGCAGGGCGAAGAACAGATCGACCCGCCAGCGCTCGGGGATCGGATAGGAGCCGTAGACGAAATAGGGCAGTCGCTCCCACACGAACGGCCAGCAGGCGCCGATGGCGCGGTGCTGTACGACTTCGCGGCAGGCGTCGCGGTCGGTGCCGCTCCATACCGCATCCACCAGCAGAAACTTGACGAGCTCGGGGATCGCCCAAGCGAGCAGCAGCACGATGGCGATCGTGAGCACGATATTGAACGGTGTCGACAACAGGTTCGCGCGCACCCAGCCGAAGACGCCCGTCATGGCGGCCGGCGGCGGCTTTGGCGGAATGGGCTCGCCGCGCACGAAGTGCAGCTCAGTGACGGCGAGATCGCCTTCGGCCATGGTCATAGAGCCGCCCTCACCGCTCCACCAGCGCCACGCGCCGGTTGTAGAGGTTCATCGCCAGCGAGGTGATGAGACTGATGGTCAGATAGACCGCCATAGTGATGGCCACCACAGTGACCGCCTGACCGGTCTGGTTTAGCACCGTGCCGGTAAATACCTGCACCAGGTCGGGATAGCCGATCGCTACGGCCAGCGTGGAGTTCTTGGTCAGGTTCAGGTACTGGCTGGTCAGCGGCGGAATGATCACCCGCATGGCCTGCGGCACCACAATCAACCGCAGCGTCGGGCCGGGCTTTAGGCCGAGCGAATAGGCCGCCTCGATCTGCCCGCGCGACACGGCGAGAATGCCGGCGCGCACCACCTCGGCGATAAAGGCGCCGGTATAGATCGATAGGCCGCACAAAAGGGCCAGAAATTCCGGCTGCACGCCGACGCCGCCGAGGATGTTGAAGCGGCCGGCCTTGGGATAATTGAACTGCACCGGAAAACCGAGCAGCAAGGCCACCGCAACCGGCAGGCCGACGATCAGCGCCAGCGACACCCAGAATACCGGCGACTGCTGC
Organism: Pseudolabrys sp.; assembly: GCA_037385125.1. Classification (GTDB taxonomy): domain Bacteria; phylum Pseudomonadota; class Alphaproteobacteria; order Rhizobiales; family Xanthobacteraceae; genus Pseudolabrys. The sequence continues at coordinate 16,637 of JARRNI010000015.1, read as the reverse complement.
CCGGTCCGCATCTGCCGCCTTCGCGCCCACAGGTAGAAGCCGATGGACGCAACGATGCCGGCTGCCAGCGCGGTTATCACCCAGTCGAAGTCGCCCTGCAGCACCGGCTCGGGCAGGATCAGACCGCGGTTGTTGAGATAGATCCCGCCCGGAAAGGTGTAGCTCTCGCGCACGATCGGCAGCGACTTGAGCACCGCGTTGTACCAGAACAGGAGCTGCAGCAGCAGCGGGATGTTGCGGATGGTCTCGACATAGCCGCCGGCCGCCTTCGCCAGCAGCCAGTTCTTCGACAACCGCGAAATGCCGATGATGAAGCCGAGAACGGTGGCGAAGACAATGCCGAGCCCGGCCACCAATAGCGTATTGAGCAGGCCGACCCAGAAGGCGCGGCCGTAGGTGGAGGCGTCGGCCGAATAGCTGATCAGTGTCTGACTGATGTCGAAGCCGGCCGTGGTGTTCCAGAAGCCGAAGCCGGACGAGATATGGGCGCGCGCGAGATTGTCGATGGCATTGCTGGCGGCGCCGTAGGCCAGGAAGGCGACGGCGGCGAACAGCACGAGCTGGTAGGCAATGCTGCGGACCCTGGGGTCGTTGTAGAACGCCACGCGCGGCCGGCCGTCAGGAAAGTCAATCGCCATTGTCCTCCTCGCCGGGCGACTGCGCTCACAAGCTTGGTTTCCGTGGCACCTGCGCACACCGCGCCCAGGACTCCTGCCCGCTCAGCGGATCGGCGGCGCGTATTGGATGCCGCCCTTGTTCCATAGCCGGTTAAGGCCGCGGTCGATCTTGAGCGGCGAGTCCTTGCCAACATTGCGGGCGAACACCTCGCCGTAATTGCCGACCGCCTTGATGATACGTACCGCCCAGTCCTTGGTCAGGCCGAGCTGCTCGCCGTAATTGCCTTCGGTGCCGACGAAGCGCTTGATCGCCGGATTGGTCGACTTCAGCATGGCGTCAACGTTCTTCTGCGTGATGCCGAGTTCCTCGGCATTGATCATGGCGAACAGCACCCATTTGACGATGTCGAACCACTGGTCGTCGCCTTGGCGCACCACCGGGCCGAGCGGCTCCTTCGAGATGATCTCCGGCAGAATGATGTTGTCGTCCGGGTTGGACAGGCGCAGCCGCTCGGCATAGAGGCCGGAGGCGTCGGTGGTGTAGGCATCGCAGCGGCCAGCTTCGTAGGACTTGATCGCCTCGTTGGCGGTGGCGAAGGTCACCGACTTGAGCTGCATCTTATGGGCGCGGAAGAAGTCCGCCAGATTGAGCTCGGTGGTGGTGCCCTGCTGCACGCAGACCGAGGCGCCGTTGAGCTCGAGCGCCGAGTTCACCTTCAGCGCCTTGCGCACCATGAACCCCTGGCCGTCGTAATAGTCCACACCGGTGAAGTTGAGGCCGAGCGAACTGTCTCGCGACAGGGTCCACGTGGTGTTGCGCACCAGCACGTCGACCTCGCTCGATTGCAGCGCGGTGAAGCGGTCCTTGGCCGTCAGCGGCACGAACTTGACCTTGTTGGGGTCGTTGAAGATGGCGGCGGCGATGGCGCGGCAGACGTCGACGTCGAGCCCGGTCCAGTGGCCTTGCGCGTCCGGCAGGCCGAAGCCGGCAAGCGTACCGTTGGCGCCGCAGATCAGCATGCCGCGCTCTTTGACGGTCTTCAGCGTCTGCGCGGACGCCGCCTGGGCGGCAAACGTCGCGGCAATGACAAGCGCAAGAATGCTGGCGATTTTTCTCATGGCTCTGCCTCTTCATACGCGCAGCGGGACGCAGCGCTCCTTTCGACCCGGTCGCGCATAGAGGCCCCGGCCGGGACCTTCCCGGCATCGATGATCCTTTCGCTGACGTTGGCCATTAGCCCCGAGCTCTCCCCGGCTTTTCCATCTCAGAACGATCGGGTTGTGAGGTCAAGGGGTTGACGGGAAACGCGGTTGCGGCCGTATATGGCCGCCGCCTGCTCCGCGCTCCCACCTCGCAAAGACCGGACCCATCGACACCATGGCGAAGACGCCCCCCGCTCCGCTCAGGCCGGAAACCCGGCTGGTCACCACCGGCCGCGATACCAAGGGCCAGTACGGCTTCGTCAATCCGGCGGTCTATCACGCCTCCACCGTCCTCTACCCGACCGCCGAGGATCAGGTCGCCCACCGCGCGCGTTATCAATACGGCCGCCGCGGCACGCCCACCTCGGAAGCGCTGGAGAATGCGCTCATGGCGCTGGAAGGCGAAGCTTGCGCCGGCGTTGCCCTCATGCCCTCTGGGCTTTCCGCCATCTCCACCGCGCTCATAGCGATCGCCGGCGCCGGCGATCACATCCTGATCACCGATAGCGTCTACCGGCCGACCCGCGTGTTCTGCGACGGCGTGTTCAAGCGCATGGGGGTCGAGACCACCTATTACGATCCCCTGATCGGCGCCGACATCGAAAAGCTCATCAAGCCAAACACCAAGGCGGCGTTCGTCGAAGCGCCCGGCTCGCAGAGCTTCGAGATGCAGGACATCCCGGCCATCGCGGGGGCTGCCCACGACAAGGGCGCGCTGGTGCTGATGGATAATACCTGGGCGACGCCGCTCTATTTCCACGCTCTCGAGCAAGGCGTCGATCTGTCAATCCAGGCCGGTACCAAATATATCGGCGGCCATTCCGACATCATGTTCGGCTGCGTCGCGGCCACGGCGGCGACACTGCCAGCGCTCAAGAATAGCATGAACGCACTCGGCCTATGCATTGGCCCCGACGACATGTTCCTGGCGCTGCGTGGCCTGCGCACGCTCAGCGTACGGCTTGCGCGCCATTACGAATCCGGGCTCACGATTGCGCGCTGGCTGGAACAGCGGCCGGAAGTCCATCGCGTGCTGCATCCGGCGCTGGAGAGCGACCCCGGTCACGCCATCTGGAAGCGCGATTTCACCGGCGCCAGCGGGCTGTTCAGCATCGAGCTCAAGCCGATGCCGGAGGAGACGGTATACGCCTTCATGAACGCGCTTTCGCTGTTCGGCATGGGATATTCCTGGGGCGGCTTCGAGAGCCTCGTGATCCGCTTCGACTGCTCGGAATACCGGACCGCCACAGAATGGGCGCCGGGCGGACCGACCCTGCGCATCCATATCGGGCTGGAGGACACCGAGGATCTCATCGCCGATCTGGAGCGCGGCTTTGCCGCCATGGCGGCGGTCTGACCAGACCACTTTCGTCCGATCTGTTCTTTTTTTGTCATTCCGGGGCGCGGCCGGCAGGCCGCGAACCCGGAATCCAGAGCCACAAGAAAGGTGTTGCCAAGTCGTCCTGGATTCCGGGCTCGCTCGCTTTCGCTCGCGCCCCGGAATGACGTAGGAGAATCGATCGACGGCCTGATCAGAATTGTTTCAACAGGCCGCGTCTCTCGCGCAGGACGAAATATAGATTGCGCATATAGACGAAGACGCCGAAGCCCTGGCCGGCGATGAATACCGGGTCGCGCCGGTAGAGCGCATAGGCGAGCAACAGCACCCCGCCGCCGATCGAAAGCCACCAGAACGCCAGCGGGATAACACTCTTCCCGGCACGCTCGGAGACGATCCACTGCACCACGAAGCGCGCACTGAAGAAGCCCTGCGCGACGAAACCTATCAGCACCCACCAGTCGAGCCGGGCGACGAATACGTCGTGCAGATAGCCGCCGACGGCACGCGCGATTTCAATCAGCATCTTTGATTCCTATCGTGGCGCGTGATCTATTCCGAAAACCGGCTCCCACTTTTGGGGATCACGCGCTGTCCTCTGAGACTTCGGGCACGCGCTTGCGGCGCCGGATCAGCCACCAGACGCCGGCGAGGTCGAGGATGCCGACCCAGAGCCGGTCCCACATGCCGTAGTTCGATACGCCCGCCCCGCGTGGCCGGTCGATCACGTCGACATAGCCGATGTCGTAGCCCTCGCGCCGTACCAGCGCCGGCAGAAAACGATGCAAGCCATCGAAATATGGCAGGCTGAGGAACACGTCGCGGCGGAACGCCTTCAGCCCGCAGCCGGTGTCGCGGGTGCCGTCGTGCAAGACCGCGCTGCGCACCGCATTGGCGATGCGCGACTGCAGCTTCTTAAAGGCGCTCGCCTTGCGCTTGACGCGCTGGCCGGCGATCAGGGCAACGCACGGGGCCCCCTGTTCCAGCGCACGCAGCAACGCCGGAATGAATTTCGGATCGTTCTGCCCGTCGCCGTCGAGCGTCACCACCAGGGCCGCGCGCGCGGCCGCAACGCCGGTGCGCACCGCCGCAGACTGGCCGCAGGACTGCCTATGACGCGCGCTCCGCAGCCAGGCTTGCTGCGCCTTCAGCCGCTTCAGCTCGGCCGCGGTTCCATCGCTGGAGCCGTCGTCCACATAGACCACCTCGAACGGCCACTGCCCCTCGAGCGCGGCGGCGATCTCGGCCACCAGCGGGGCGATATTGCCGGCCTCGTTGCGGACCGGCACCACGACGGAGACCGCCGGCTCATTGCTGCTCATGCTTCGAAGGTTCCGTCGGGCGACAAGCTCGCGCGCTTCTTATGGGGCCAGCAGCTCGCAGGCAACCGCTTTGATGCGCTTGAGCGATGGCCCCGGATGCTGGTGCAGGCGGCCGTCCGGCCCCACCGAGAAACCGAGCCGGCGCAGCGCGAAATAATAGCGCACCAGCAGAGCGCCCACCGTGCCGACCACGGCGCCGGCGATCACGTCGGAGGGGAAATGGCCCAACACCACCACCCGGCTGAGCGCGATCGCCACGGCATAGAGCAGCGCCACCGTGCGCGCGCGCGGCCACAGGCAGGCGAAGGCGGCGAGTACCGCGAAGGCAGTGGTGGCGTGCCCCGACGGCAGGCTGGCATAGTCGGCGCGCCAGATGAACGGCTTGAACAGAAACGGATCGACATGGGGCAAAGGCACCGTGGGCCGGGCGCGTCCGATCAGGCGCTTGAGGATGGAGTCGAACAGCCCGGGCAGCGCGATCGCCGTGAACAGGAAGCCGATGCGCACCATCAGCGCCGCCAGCACCGCCTGCGTCATGCGCGTCGCCGGCGTCGGCAGCGCCGCCAGCGCCAGGAAGATCAGCCCGAGCGGCCAGAGGAACCAGCCCGACTTGCCGAAATCGGTGATCTGATCGAACGGCCAGATCGCCCAGCGCGGCAGGTGCAGCACCATGCGGGTCACGCGCGCATCCACGAACACCATGCAAATGACCACGGCCGCGACGACGATGGCGGCGCTGATCGCGATCTGCCGCGGCGTCGCCCACGGCTGGCGCGGATGGATCTTTGCCGGCCGTGCCAGGATGGTCAGCGCATGCACCACATTCTCCCCGCAGCGCCGCCAGGGCGACGTGTCTTTGTCTGGATGCAGGCCGTTGGCGGTGGTCATGGCTTTTCCATCGAGCGGAACACGGCGAGCGCCACCGGCCGGCCGATACTGATGTTGTAGCCCGCCACGCGCTCGGCCAGCGCGTAGCGCAGGCCGATGGCATTGGCGTGGCGGACGAAGCCACGCTCGCTGCGCGCGTCGATCAGCGCGAAGCGGCAGGGTCCCCTGTGCAGGAAATCGGCGGCCTTGGCGCCGCTGGTAAACAGGGTCTTGGTGCCGAGCAGGAAAACCAGGCTCGGCTCCTGGTAATAGCCGGTGGCGGCCACTCGCGGATTCGCGCAGCCGGTGGCGTGCACTTCCTCGGCGATGATTGCGCTCGGGAACAGGGCGGGCAGCGCCGGCAAAGCAATGCCATAGACGGTGATGGCGACCAGCACCGAAGCCGCCACGCCGCGCAGCAATGAACGCTCGGGGCCATCCACGTCGTAGAGCCACCAGCCGAACAGACCGACCACCGCCGCCGCCGCCGCGCTCGGCCAGGCGATGAGCCCCAGATCGTGCTGGACGTAGAGGAAGCCCGCCACCACGGCGAGCGCGATCAGGCTGGGAAACAGGAACCACCCCACCGTGCCCCATATCAGCCAGCGCGCCTTTGACAGGCCGCCGCCTTCGAGAATGCCGGCGATCAGGATGGCGATGGCCGGATAAAGCGGCATCACGTAATGCGGCAGCTTGGTCACCGCCGCTTCGAAGACGATCCAGGACGGGACGAGCCAGGCCAGCAGAAACTTCGCACCCGGCTCGCGCCGCGCCTTCCACACCATGGGCGCGGCCGGCGCCGCCAGCACGCAGCCCGGCCAGAAGGTCAAGAAGAACAACAAAAAGTAATAGCCGGGCGGCGCGCCATGCGCCTCCTGCCCGCTCGCCACCTTGGCCAGCATGTCGTGGCCGACCGCGTCCTTGAAGAAGGTCATGCCCGACTTGGCGACGATGGCCGCGAACCAGGGCGTCACCAGCAGCAGCATCCACACGATGCCGGCGAGCGGACGCGTCGCAGCGAGCCAGCGCGCGGAGCGATCGACGATCGACAAAGTGAGCGCGGTCAGCGTTACAAACATCACGATCAGGGGGCCCTTGACAAGGACGCCGGCGGCGATCGCCGTCCACAGGATGGCGGGCCAGGCCCAGCCGATTTCGGCATCGGGCGTGCGGCGTTTGGTCAGATAGATGCGCGCCAGCGCGCCCATGGCCGCCACGCAGGTCAACAGCAGCGTGGCATCCGTCTTGGCCAGCCGCGCCTCGACCCCGAGCACCACCGAGCTTCCCATCATCAGCGCCGCCAACAACGCGGCACGGCGACCGACGAAGGCGAACGCGGCCCAATAGGTCAGCAGCACGGCACCGATCGCGCCGAAAAGCGACGGCAGCCGGTAGAGCCAGATGGTGGTGAGCGCATGCGGCACGCCGAGCGCGCGGCCGGTCTCGACCGCCGCCACCTGCAGCCAGTAGATTCCGACCGGCTTCTTGTAGCGCACCTCTTTCTGGAAGCGGATGTCGACATATTGCCCGGTCTCGATCATCTGCTTGGAGGCCTGGGCGAAGCGCGCCTCGTCGCGGTCGACCGGCGGAACCCGGAAGAAGCCCGGCAGGAACGCGATCAGACAGAAGACGACGAGCATCGCCGCCGCGCGCCCATGCGAGCCGATCGCGACGTCGAGCAGGGTGCCAAGCCCAGAGCTCGGCCGGCGGCGTGCCGCCGCTACCGAATGACTTTCCATTTCTTATAGAAGATGAAGTTCGCGCTCTTGAACATGAAGTGCACGAGCTTGACGAACGGACGCAGCAGCATCGGCGAAAGCGACGGCCGCAGCATGTCGACAAACAGGCAATAGCGCACTTTGTCGGTCTCGTTGAACGACTGGTGCATCAGCGTGTCGTCAAAGATGAAAAGCTTGTTGTCCTTCCAGTAGCTGGTCTTGTTGCCGACCACGATATAGGCGGAGCGGTCGTCGATTTCGTTGAGATTGTAGAGCACCCGCACGGTCGGACGGATCGGCCCGAAATGCTTAGAGGTCGAGACTTTCTTGTTGAACACCGACACGCCGATGGTCTGGATGTATTTCCATTTCTCGTGGAAGGCGGGCGTGTCCAGGAAGGTGTCGACGTTCTCGCCGTACCACTTGAAGAAGATCATGGTGCGGTCGAGTTCCCTGGTACGCTCCTCGAGCTGACCCACCAGGTTCTGCTGCTTGGCGACCGCGATCAGGCGCTCCACCTCGGCGCGGTAGGGCGCCGGCAGGTCGCTAAGCTGATAGACGCCCTTGTTGACGTAGGGAAGCGTCAGGATGTCCATCAGAATGTTGAACGGCGACAACAGCCAGGTCGGTACCCCGTTGCCGATGAAATATTGCCGCACCACGAACCAGGTGATGGGGCGGTGCCGGCTCACGTCGTAGATGCCGCAAATGGCGTAGAACAGGGTCAGCTTGGGAAAGAAATAGGCGAACACGAACGCCCCGAGGCCAAGGCCCGCGAACTTGATCTTCTTTTTCAAAGCGAGTTTCTGCGGCCGCGGCGCCGAGGTAGTGACCGTCATGACTGGCCTTGCTGCTGGTGAGAACCCGGCCGGACCATAGAGAAAAACCCGCCCGGGCGAAAGCCGCACGCCTTCGCGGCGCTGGGAAAAATGACTTTTATTGAATCCGAACGAGCACGCTGTCGCTCAGGCCACGCGAATCCATCACCGTCAGCCGCGCGAAGCCGGGCCCGTCCGGCTTGAAGAACCGCGTATGCCGCCCCGTCTGCGCGGGCAGCGGCACGCCGTTCACCATGACGGTGAGCGGACTGCGGCCGCCGGTGATCTTGACAGCCATCGGATCGGGATCGCGGCCACCGGTGAGTTCCAGCCGGGCCCCGTTGGGCGGGAACATGATGCGCGGCGGCTGCGCCAGGGCGTGCTGCAGCCCCGCCGGGCCGAAACGTTGCAGCGGTGGCGGCAGCTCGTCGGTCGTCGCGACGATCACACCCTTCGGTGGGCGCGGCAGCGGCGCGAGCGGGCGGCCGGTGCGGGCGAACGCGTCGAACAGGATCGGCGCCGCGGCGGTGCGGCCGACCAGGCCGGGCACCGGCGTGCCGTCCGGCCGCCCGACCCAGACTCCGATGGCCATGCGGCCATCATAACCGACCGCCCAGGCGTCGCGATAACCGTATGAGGTGCCGGTCTTGAAGGCGATGCGGCCGGGCACCGCATTTTCCGGCGGCGGCGCACCGATCAGGATATTGCCCACATACCAGGCGGCGACCGGATCGATGAGCCGGCGTGGGTTGCGTGGTGCCTCCCCTGCCCGCTCGATCAGCGGCGCCACGGTCCCTTGCCGCGCCAGCCCGGTATACAGCATCACCAGGTCGTGCAGCGTGATGCCGACGCCGCCGAGCCCGACGGCGAGACCGAGCACGTCGCCCGGCGGCAACACCAGCTTGGCACCGGCTTGCCTCAGCAAAGCGGTCAAGCGGTCGACGCCGATTTTGTTGAGCACCGCAATGGCCGGCACATTGAGCGACCATTGCAGCGCGCGCTTGACCGTCACCGTGCCCTGGAAGCGGTTGTCGAAATCGTGCGGCATGTAATTGCCGAAACGCACCGGCTTATCGTCGATCAGCGTTTCGGGATGGATCAAGCCGTCCTCGAAGCCGAGGCCGTAGATGAAGGGCTTGAGCGCTGAGCCCGGCGAGCGCAGCGCCTGCGTCATGTCGATCTGGCCGGCGCGGCGCGCGTCGAGAAAATCGGCCGAACCCACGTCCGCGCGCACCTCGCCGGTCGCGTTGTCGACGGCAAGGATGGCGACCGAGACATGCGGCCCAATGGCGCGCGCGCGGTCGCGCGCCAGCGCCTGCAGCTTCTTCTGCAACGCGGCGTCGATGGTGAGGCGGAGCACACGGACGTTCGGCTCCTGTGAGACGATCTGATCGGCCGCGTGCGGCGCGATCATCGGCAGCAGCTTGCGCGCGTGCGGCACCGGCTGCGCCTTGGCACGGGCGACTTGTTCGGGCCCCAATACCCCCGCCTCCTCCACCCGGTCGAGCACGCGGTCGCGCGCCGCCCGCGCGCGCTTGGCGTAGCGGTCGGGCCGCCGCTCTTCCGGCGATTGCGGCAACGCCACCAAAAGAGCGGCTTGCGCGACCGTCAGGCTGCGCGGCTCCTTGCCGAAATAAGCAAGGGAAGCCGCGCGGATGCCCTCGATATTGCCGCCATAGGGCGCGAGCGTCAGGTACAGAGAAAGAATCTGCTTCTTGCTGAGCGCATGCTCAAGCTCGAGCGCGCGCACGATCTGATGCAGCTTGGCTTCCAGGCTGCGATGCCGCCGCGGCTCCAAGAGGCGGGCGACCTGCATGGTGATGGTGGAGCCGCCCGAGACGATGTGGCCGCTCGTGACGAGCTGCCAGAACGCGCGCAGCATCGCCTCGGGGTCGACGCCGTCGTGTTCATAGAAACGTTTGTCCTCATAGGCGAACAGCATTTTAAGATAAAGTGGATCGACATCTTTTACGGTGGCCGGCAGCCGCCAGCGCCCCTGCGGCGTGGTGTAGGCGCGCAGCAGCTTGCCGTGACGGTCGAGCACCAGATGCGAATAGGCGAGATGTCGCCCGAGCGGCGCCGGCCCCAGCGAATATACCCACACGCCGCCGACGATCGCGGCCGTTAAGGCCGCGCCGCCGAGGGCCGCCAGGATATAACGCCAGTATTTCATTTGGCTGCCGCGATCTCGACCTTACCGGTCGCGGTGCGGCCAAAACGGTCAGGCCGATACATGTCCTCCACATACGCCTGAGGCAGCACATAAGTTCCCGGCGACACCGCCCGCACCACATAGGCGACAGTAAAGACGGGCTTGGAGTCCTTCGTGCGCTTGAAGGCCGCGGTGAAGCGGTCGTCGCGGAATTCGTTATGCACCGGCTGGGCGGCGTCGGTAATCCAGGACAGCGTGCCGGTATCGCCCGACGAGACCAGATGCGGATTGTCGATCTCGAAGCCGGCCGGCAGGTCGTCAGCGACGATGATGCGGCCGAAGCGAGGCTGCGGCTCGGTCACCTTCAGCACCACAACGAAGCGCTGGTTCTGCACGGCGTGGGAGGGATCGGCCGGCTTGCCGTCGAGCGTGTAGTAGTTGCGCTCGATCTTGAAGCCGTGCTCGGCGGCCGGCTCCGCCGTAACCGGCGCGCCGGAGACCGACACCACCGCCTGCACATTGCCGCTGCCGCTGTTGGTCACCTTCAGCGGCGCCGTGAGCTGAGAGGCGAGCAAGGAGCGGTAGAGCGCGCCCTGCTCGGTCTCGCCGTTGACCGTGAGCGTGATGTCACTGAGCTTCTTGGCGAGCGAACGCGCCGCCAGCACCAGCCAGGCGTCCTCCTGGGTGGAGGTGTGCGAGACCAGCGCGCGCGCCGCATCGACGCGCAGCACGGCCTTGTCGACGATGCGCGGCGCCGTGCCGCTCTCCGAGGCGAGCGTCACCAGCGCCGCCGAATCGCGCAGCGCCGAGCCGAAATCAACGCGGCCGAAGGCGCGTGAAGGCTTGGCGGGAATGGCATCGAGCGCGGCATAGAAGGCATGCTCGGCGCGGGTCTTGTCGCCCAGCATGGCGAGCGCCGCCGCGATCTGCGCCTTCGCGATCGGCGTCGCGACGACGGCAAGCTTGGTGTCGGCGATATAGCGCAGGTCGCCGATGGGCGCGGCCTTGTTGCGCGCCAGCACATAGAGCGCATAAGCGAGATCGCGCCCGCCGTTCTTCCCCGGCTCCTGCGTGTTGGCGACGTAGTTGCGCAGGCGGTCGAGCGCTAGGCTGAACGCGCTCGCCGGCACGTGATAGCCTTTCTCGCGCGCGCGGGTAAGGAAATCGGTGACATAGGCGTCGAGCCAGATGTCCTGGCCGCCCACCGACCACAGGCCGAAGGAGCCGTTGGAGTCCTGGCGCGACAACAGCCGGGCAATGGCGTCCTGCAGGCGCTTGTCGATGTCGCCGGCGATGGCGAAATGGGCTTCCTTCGCCAGGTCCTTTATGTAGAGCATGGCCATGGCCGTGCTGGCGATCTGCTCGGAGCAGCCGAACGGATAGGTGTCGAGCGCATTGAGCAGCGTGGCGGCGTCGAGCGAGCTCGAGAGTGCCACCGACAGCGCCACCCGGCCGGTCCCCGGAACGAAGTCGGCGAAGATGTCGCGGTTGAGCGTCAGCGTCTCGCTCGGCGCCAGCGTGCGCACGCTGCGGCGCACCAGCGTGCGGGTCGCCGGCTCCACCTTGAGCGCATAGGCGCGGTCGAGAGAGAAGCCGTTCGGACCTTTAATGCCGACGTCGACGGTGCCTGCGCCGGCGCCCGACGCGGTCACCGGCACGGACACTTGGCCGCGTTGCCCGGCGCCCAGCGTGAGCACGCGGGAGCCGGCCTGGATCTCCGTGTCGCCTTTACCGCTCACGTCGATGGTGTAATCGCCAGCGGCGCCTTCCACATTGTCGAGCACGACCTGCACCGCGTTGCTGTCACCCGTGCGCAGGAAGCGCGGCAGGGTCGCGGTCAGCACGACGGGATCGCGCACGATCACGTCGCCCGAAGCCTGGCCGACCTTGTCCTTGCTCCAGGCCACGGCCATCACCCGCACGGTGCCGGCAAAGGCGGGGATGTCGAAGGAGACCTGCGCGCTGCCGTCGGCACCCACCTTGACGATGCCGGAATAGAGCGCGAGCGGCGCCTGCGCCGGCGCCGAGCCGGTCAATTCCCCGCCCATGTCGCCGCCCGAGCGAATCTGCCCGGCCGTCCCCTGCATGCCGTCGATCAGCTGGCCGTAAAGATCGCGGATTTCGGCGTAGAGCTGGCGTTGGCCGAGATAGTAGTCAACCGGCGCCGGCGGCTTGTAGTTAGTCAAATTGAGAATGCCGACGTCGACGGCGGCGACCACCACGCGCGCCTGTTCGCCTGCTTTCAGGCCGGCCAGATGCAACGGCACCGCGAGGGTCGAGTTGGGCCGCAGCGTCTTGGGCAGGTCCATGCTCACACCGATGGTGTGGACGGCGCGGTCGATGGCGAACCATTTGACGCCGATGGCGCGGCCCGGCATGCGCCGGGCGGGGGCGTCGAGCGGACGGCGCAAGGTGACCACCAAATAGGCTCCCGTGCCCCAGTCCTTGCCGACAGTGAGGGTCGCCTGCACCGTGCCCGGCTTGACGTCATAGGACTTGCTCTCGACCAACCGGTCGGTGAACACGTTGAGGGTCAGCCGTCCCGCCGTGCGCGCGGTCACCGCCACCGCCATGGTGTCGCCCAGCTTGTATTCGTGCTTGTCGAGTGCGACCTCGAGCAGGTCGGGCGTATCGGCGCTCGCTTCGGCGTAGAAGCCGGCGTCGAACGTCAGCGAAGTGACGAGGCCATTCGACTGGCCGTCCGACACTTCCAGACGATAGCGGCCCCATTTCACCGGCAGCGAGAGTTGGCCCGGCTTGTCGACGAATACGTCGAGCGTGCCGTTGGTCACGCGCTCGGTGCGGTGCACCGGCTCGAAGTGCCACTTGCCGTCCTGCTTGTACCATTGATAGCTGGTCTCGATGCGCAGCAACTGGTAATGTAGGTCCTTCTGCGCCAGTCGGCTGCCGTCCGCCGCCACCATGACCACGTTGAAATCGGCATCGGCGCCGTCAGCGAGCGCGCGGCCCTCGAAGTCGGCCTTGACGCCGATCATGGGCTTGTCGGGCATGATCGGCAGGGTCAGATCGTGCTCGACCGCGCGGCCGCCCGGCGCGGCCATGCTGACCGTAACCTTCGCCTGTAAGGGGCGCGTGCTCACCGGCAACTTGTCGAGGGTGACCGGGAAGCTCGCCTTTCCCTTCGCATCGGTGTTCGGTAGGTCCTTGAGCTCCTGGCGCACCGTCGTCACCTCGTCGCTCGCCAGCCCGAAGGCATAGCCGTCGTAGCCCGGCCGGCCGTCGGCGCCGGCGATGGTCACCGCGCCGTCGAGGGTCAGATTGGAGGCGGGCGCGCCATAGAGGAAATGCCCGTCCACGCTCACCGGCACCGGCTTGCCGCCCGCGATCCGCTTGGCCGGCGTGGTCAGGTCGAAGACGATGCGGTCGGGCACATAGTCCTCGACCATGAAGCTCGCCTCGCCGATGGGTGGGCGCTTGGGATCGGTATAAGCGGTGACCCGCCATGTTCCCGACAGGGCCGTAGAGACGATCGGTACGTTCCAACTGCGCCCGCCCAGCCCCTCGTCGTTCACCAGCGCGCGGCGGTATTCGACTCCGTCCGGCCGCCGCATCACCAGGGTCAGCGGCGCGCCCTCGACCGCAAGCTCACGCGCATCGCGCAGCAGCGCAGTCACATGCACGGTCTCGCCGCGGCGATAGACGCCGCGCTCGGTGAACACCAAAGCGTCGAGCCCTTTGGGCACTTGCCGCCCGCCGACGCCACGGTCGCTGAGATCGAAGGCCGGCGATTTGAGGCTGAGGAAGGCGTAGTCGCCTTTGGTCCGCGCAATGATGGCGGCGGGAGACTGCCCACCCTCCCCGCGCGTCAGTCCGGCGGCGAAATGCACGAAGCCGTTGGTGTCGGTCGAACCGGTGCCCAGCACCTCGTTGTCGCGCGCCATCAACCGCACTTCGACGCGGGTGTCCGGCTCCGCGCTGGCCAGCGAATGGACGAAGACGTCGATGCCGTCATGGGTATTATAGGCGGTGAGGCCGAGATCGGAGACGATGAACCACTGGGTGGCGAGCGCGCCGTAGTCATTGCTCACGAGGTCCTTGGGCGTTGCGGTCATCACGTAGACGCCGGCCTTCAGCTTGTCGCCGAGCGCCTTGCCGACCGGGAAGGCAGTGGTGACCTCGGTGTTGAGCTTGCGCTGAACGGCAAGCTCGCCGCTCCAAATTTCGGTGCCGCGCTTGCGGGCGATGTTCTGCGCCTGATAGTCGCTGATATTGCGCTGGAAGTCGTAGCCCAACAGGGTATTGACCAGATTGCGGTCGCCGATGCGGTAGATCTTGAGCTTGACCGCGCTGGTGTTGACGCTGAGTACCGGGATGCCACGTTGCCCCGTTCGCGGCAGCACATAGGCCTTACCAGAGAAGCGCGCGAACGGCTTGCGGTCGCCCACGAAGATGGTGAATTGCGCCGACTTGGCCAGAGTTTCGTGCACGGTTGAGGGAAGTCCGGCGCGCAGCATGACCTCATAGCGCCGGCCGTGCTTGAGGCCTTCGACGCAGAGCTGCCGGCCGCTCACCGAAATGGCCGGCTTGTCGATGCCGTCCACCGCCACGAAGGGCGAGAAATCCGTGCGGCGGCCGGGCAGATTCTCGGAAAACTGGAAGCAGGCGCGCGGCGACACCGCGTCGGAATCGACCGAATAGTCGAGCAGGCGGAAACCATGCTGCACGCGCAGCCGCTCGTATTGCCCGCGCAACGCGGCCGTCTCATGCAGACCCAGCGACAGCCGCATGGCGTCGAGCGCCGGCCGCCAGAGCTGGCGGTCGGCCAGCGTGCGCCCGAGCAGCGCCAGGCTGTCGGCTTCCACGTCGCGCTTGTGGGCGCGCCGATAGGCGATATAAGCGGCGGTCGAGGCGCGGTCGAGCAGCAGCGCCTTCTCGCGCTTGTCGCGCGGCACGATCTCGCGCACGGTCTTGGCCAGCCGTAGCCAGTTGGCTGCATCCCGCGGCGCGGCGACCACGAGCCTGCTCAGGACCAGCATGCCGGTGCGGTAGTCGCGCTTGCGGAAGGCGGCGTCAGCCTCTTTGCTCAAGGCGTCGACCGATTTGGTGACAGGTCCGGCGTCGTGCCTGATCTGCGCCTCGAGCTTGATGGCGGCCTGGTCGAGATCGCCGCGCTGGAACGCCTTGTCGGCCGCCGAAGCCGGCGTCAGGACAAGGGCGACGAGCGCGGCTGCGAGGCCAGCGCGAACGAGGGAAAACATGGGAACCTCCGGACCGGCGAAACGCTGTCACCTTTACGTGGAGCGCATGTCATTTTGAGTTCAGGCTACGAAGGTGTCGAGGACATGGCTCGATGGCGACAGCTTTTTCGGGACCGAAGCCGGCCCCCGCCGGGACTTGCTGGCGTACAAGGTCGTTGCAATATCAGCCCCTTAAAGGGATCTCCTGATGTTCCACATGACTCTTCTCAAGAGCCTCTTATAAGCCCCTCATTGCTAAGCTCCTCATTGCCGGCGATATTTCTTCCTTCTTGCGGCAAGCCACCGGCGGCCATCGCGGCGCCGTGCGGGCAACGGCTGCCACCTTTCAATACCCGCCCGGGGCGGGTAAACCGGCAATAGCGGCCCCGTAGCTCAGCCGGATAGAGCATCAGCCTTCTAAGCTGAGGGTCCCTGGTTCGAATCCAGGCGGGGTCGCCAATTTCCGACGTTTTCGCGCCATTTCGGCCTGCCTCGCCGCACGGCGCGACGGGAAACCCATATTTAAGAAGTTTGGCACACCAATACCGCGGCGTCATCGAATCCATTTCCCCGCTTGCAGCAATTGCCATGGCCGAGCCTGCCGCCTTTCCCTCCGCCGTCAGCGGCACTGCCCAGGCCCCGCCGTTGGCGCCCGGCCAAGCGCCGCTGTGCTACGTGGTCGACGAGCAGGCCTCGATCCGCCATTTCCTGTCGCTGGTGCTGCACGGCTCCGGCGTCGACACTGTGGAATTCGCCGACGGCGCCGCCCTGCGCGCGGCGGTCGAAAAGCGGCTGCCGGATCTCATCTTTCACAACATCTCGCTCGATTGCGCCGACACCATCGAATCGGTGGTGAGCCTCGGCAAGAACGGCTATCGCGGATCGGTGCAGCTCATGAGCAACCGCGGCGCCGCCGTGCTCGACCACGTCAAGGGCATCGGCGTGCAGCACAAGCTGAACATGCTGCCGGTGCTCAAGAAGCCGTTCGAGACCGAGGCAATCGTCAATATCCTGCGCGAGCTCAAGCTCGGCATGCCGCCGACGGTCGCATCCCGCATCGACCTCGAAGAGGCGATCGCCAATAAATGGGTCGAGTTCTGGTATCAACCCAAGATCGACCTGCGCAAGAAGCAGCTCGCCGGCGCCGAGGCCTATGCACGCGCGCGCCATCCCGAGCACGGCGTGGTGCTGCCGGAAGCCTTCATGCCGGGCGCACAGGAATCGACGCTGCGCACTCTCGCTGAAATGTCGCTCACCAACGCGCTCAAGGCGGGAAAAGCCCTTTCCAAGCTCGGCATCAATCTGCGCGTGACGGTGAACGTGCCGGCGGCGGTGCTGGACAAGCTGCCGCTGGAAAACATCGTCAAGTCCGTTTACCCTAGCCCGCAGAAATGGGCCGGGCT
>JARRNI010000014.1:0-18150 GCA_037385125.1 Pseudolabrys sp. | reverse complement strand
TGGTCGACGTGATGGCGCCGAAAGGCGGCTTCCATCTGGATACCGAATCGAACAGGCCTGTCGTCTTGATCGGCGGCGGCATCGGGCTGACGCCGGTGCTGTCGATGTTCAAGTGGCTGGCGCAAAGCGGCAGCACTCGCGAAGTCTGGTTCTTCTACGCGGTCAGAAACGACCAGGATATTGCCTTGCGCGAGGACATTCGCGAGATCGCCGCCGCCAACGCCAACTTCCATTCGGTGGTGATTTTCAGCGCGCCGACCGAGAATTGCGTCGAAGGCAAGGATTACGACTGCGTCGGTTATCTCAATGTCGACGTGCTGAAACGCTATCTGAAATCGTCGAACTACGAGTTTTACATCTGCGGCCCGCCGCCGATGATGGAAGCGGTGGTCGGCAGCCTTATCGACTGGGGCGCGCCTGAAGACGATATCCACTTCGAAGCCTTCGGTCCGGCTTCCGTCAAGAAGGTGAAAAAGCCGAACCAGGCCAAAGCGCCGGGCGCGAGCTGTAAGGTTGAATTCACCCGGTCGAAAAAAACCGTCGTCTGGACCAAGGCGGACGGTACCTTGCTGGAGTTGGCCGATTCGAACGGCATCCGCGTCAATTCAGGATGTAGAGCCGGAAATTGCAGCACGTGCACGACGGCGGTGACGCTTGGTAAGGTCACCTACGTGGGGAGACCGGCGGTGAAGCCGGCGCAAGGCTCGGCCTTACTCTGCATCGCCGAACCAGACGGAGACATCGCGCTGGACGCATGAGCTACGTATGGCGGACCCTTTGCGCGCACCGCGTCCATTGAACAGGGCTCGAAATGGAGGATTGGTGATGGAATTGCTGCGCAACAATCTGACGAAACGCGGCTGGGCGGAATCCATATTGGCGGTTTTCCTTCTGCTCGCCCCCGGCATGGGCACTGCCGCCGCCATCGATGCCAAGCTGGTCATTGGTCCCAGCAAATGCGCGGAATGCCACAAGAAGGAAGCAGCGATCTGGCAGCACACCCATCACTACACGACGTTTCGCAACCTTCCGCATGACAAGGATGCGCGACCTATCGCCAAGAAGATGGGCGTCAGGCGGATGAAGTCCGATAGCCTGTGCATGAATTGTCATTTTACCGTTCAGAACCAGAACGGCAAGCTCAAGGCTATCGCCGGCATTTCCTGCGAATCCTGCCACGGCGCCGCCAAGAACTGGAATAAGGTGCATTCCAATTTCAGCGGGAAGAAGGAAGGCCAGGAAACCAAGGCGGAGATTGCCGCCCGCTGGGCCAAATCCGAGGCCGCAGGGATGATTCGCCCGAAAATGATCTACCGTCTGGCCGAGAACTGCTTCAACTGCCACGTGGTCCCCAACGAGAAGCTGGTCAATATCGGCGGCCATAAGGCGGGCAGCGACTTCGAACTGGTGAGCTGGAGCCAGGGCGAGGTGCGCCATAACGTCTGGTACAACAAGGGAAAGACTAACCGGAAGGACAAGCCGGCGCGCAGGCGAATGATGTTCGTCGCCGGGCACATCGCCGAATTGGAGGCATCGCTGATCGGTGTGAGCAAAGCCACCGTCAAAGCGGATTATGCGATCAAGATGGCGGTCCGCGCCGACAGGGCCCGCAAGGTCATGGCCGTGCTTGCCAAGCTCCTGCCGCAGGTCCCGGAGCTCAAAGAGATTGCCGCTGTGGGCCAGGCCGCCCAGCTTAAGCTAAACAACAAGGCGCAATTGGTTGCGGCGGCCGACAAGGTCGCGCAGCTCGGGCTAAAATTTTCGGCCAACTATGATGGCTCGAAGTTCGGCGCGATCGACAAGTACATTCCAGGACCCGACAAGTACAAGGGAAAGGTGTCGCAATAAGCCGATGGGGATGAACATGGAAACCCATGACGAGCGCAATCGGCGGTGGGACGAGCCGTTCGGCGACGAACCGCTGGACAGAGAAGCCGTTAACCAGATTCTGAAACTACCGCCGTTTGCCGAACTTCGCGAGGACGATTTCCGGCAGCTGCCGCTTCACGGCATTATCGCCAATGACGGCCGCCTGCAGCGCTACCAGCGCGGCGAGGTCATCATTCGCGAGGGCGATTACGGCAATTCGCTTTTTGCCATCCTGGAGGGGAGCGTCGTGGGCTGCCATCATGGCCCCATCTGGGATGGCGTGCAGCGAAACCGGAAGTCCTGGCTGCGGTCGTTCGCCCAGCTCATGACCCCCGCGCACCCGCCGGAATATCGCGCGGCACGGCGTCGAGGCGGGCGCCGCGGGAAAGCGAGGCCTGCGCCGGAAAGCCCGCACGACGCGCTGGCACCGATCGATCTCGACGCCTTGAAAGCGCGAGTGACCACCTTCTCACTGGAAGCGCCACAAATGTTTGGGGAGCTTGCGGCCCTGACACGAAGCCCGCGCATCGCGACCATTTATGCCGCAAGCGACAACACGGAACTTTTCGAACTTCGCTGGCAGGGCCTGCGCGAAATCCGCAACTGGTCGGCGCCTTTCCGCGAACGCATCGACGCGCTCTATCGCGAGCGCGGTCTGGTGACCCGGCTGCAGGAATGCCCGGTCTTCGCTCACTTGAACTGGGCCGCGCTCGACGAGATCGCCCGCGAGTCCACCTTCGAGACCTTCGGCGCGGTGGAATGGATGCACAGGTTCAAGCGCACGATCGGAGGCGAGGCAGGGCCCGAGCACGTCATCGAGCAGGAGGCGCTCATCTGCGAAGAAGGCCAGCCAGTCGATGGATTGCTGCTCATCAACCGCGGCTTTGCCCGAATCACCGAACATGTCGACCACGGCGAACGGACGATAGGCCATCTCTCCAGCAACGATCTGTTCGCGCTCGATGAGATCGCGGAATGCGGCGCTGATGCCGTGTTGAGGGCGGGCCTGCATGCCATCGGCTATGTCGACGTCATTCGCATCCCGACGCTTATGGTCGTCAAGCACGTCCTGCCGGCCTTGCCCGACCGCGCGCGACGCAAGGATGCGCACACGCGAGAAAACCGCGGCCAGGAGAAGCTGCGGCAGGGGATGATGGATTTTCTGGTCGATCACCGTTTCATCAACGGCGACCACGCCATGGTGATCAACCTGAACCGCTGTGTCGGCTGCGACGATTGCGTGCGCGCCTGTGCGTCAGCGCACGACAACAATCCGCGCTTCACGCGGCAGGGTTACTCCTACGAAAATGCCATGGTTGCCAATGCCTGCATGCATTGCACCGACGCGGTGTGCCTGATCGGCTGTCCGACCGGCGCGATTCACCGCGAGGAGGAATCCGGCACAATCGTCATTGATGACAACACCTGCATCGGCTGCGCGACCTGCGCCAACTCCTGTCCTTATGAAAACATCAAGATGGTGCAGATCCGCGACAAAACCGGCGCATTGCGGCTCGACGTCAACGGAGACGTGATCATCCGGGCGACAAAATGCGATCTCTGCACCACGCAATTGACCGGACCAGCCTGTGTACAGGCCTGTCCGCACGACGCGCTGGCGCGTATCAATATTCGCGACACCAAGAGTTTGCTGGCATGGCTCGGCTGAACGCGCTTGTAAAAAGGAGCGTGCTTCTCAACACGGCACTTGCGGGCGCCGCGTTCACGCTGTTTTTCGTGGAGAGCCGGCGATACGACGCCGCGCTCGGCGACGCGCGTTTTTTCGACGGCTGGGTGCTGGTCGCATGTCTGGCGGTGATGATGCAGCTTGCGTTGCGCAAGCGGGTGGTGATCCTGCCGTTCGGCCGCGTCAGAGGCTGGCTGCTGCTGCACTATTATCTCGGCCTGGCGATGGTCGGCGTCTTTCTGGTTCATACCGGTTTCAGATTCCCGGAATCGTCCTTGAACTGGATGTTATGGAGCCTGTTCGTGCTGGTGGCCGTAAGCGGGTTGCTGGGCTGGCTCTTCAGCATATTCATTCCCCAGCGGCTTGAGGCCCGAGGCGAGCGCATCGTGTTCGATCGCATCCCAATGTTCCGACACCAACTGGCGGACGAGGCGGAGACCCTGGCGCTCGAATCGGTAAAGGACGGCAGGACTGAAAGCATTGCCCGGCTCTATGCCGAAACGCTTGGTCATTTCTTCGCCGCGCCGCGCAACCGCCTGGCTCATCTGCAAGGGTCGACTGCGCCGATTATGCGCATGCGCGGCGAAATCGCCTTGGTCGAGCGTTATCTCGACGAGGCGGGGAAGGTCCGCCTGGCCAAGATACGCGATCTGGTCGAAGCAAAGAACGAGCTGGATTTCCATTACGCCAATGAAGGGCTCTTGAAGCTCTGGCTGTTCGTCCACGTTCCTGCGACTTACGCCATGCTGGTGGTGGCGACCGTCCACGTAATCCTCGCATACGTGTTTACGGTATAAACCGGCATGAAGCTCTTCCAGAAATTTGGCCTTAAGGAAGGCAAGTACGAGCGCCCGCAGGACAAGTGGGTGTGCGGTCGACTCGCCGAGGGTAAGCCCTGCGCGCTCGGGCCGGGCGTGGACGGCCGCTGCCGGGTGACGACGGCCTGTCAGCCGCGTCGGGACGAGCACGGGCGCTGGATATGCCGGCGGCCCGCAGAGGAAGGCGGGCCTTGCGAGGGCGGTCCGTTTCCGGACGGCCGTTGCGCCGTCGCGCTTGCGCGCTGCACGCCGCAGCCCAGCCTGCGCAACAAGCGCAGGCGCGCGGCGCTTTGGGCGACCAGCCTGGCGGTCGGCTTGGCTGTGCTACTCATCGGGGGCGGGCCGGCGGATGACCGCTTGATGCCTGGCCCGCTATCCGCGGCCCACGCGACGCTGACCAATTGCGCGACGTGCCACAGCGGGCTCGGAAGCGGCAACTTGGCCTGGCTGCATCGGCTCGTCGCCGCGGCCAAGCCGGAGACGGACGGCAAACTTTGCCTGCGCTGCCATGACCACGGCGCGCAGCCTTTCGCGCCGCACGGCTACCCCGTCGCCGCGCTGCAACGCCTGACGCGGTTTCTCGCCGACAAGGAAAAGCCGGACCCGGCGCCGGCCGACAACCTGCTGCAGCGCCTGTACGGCGCCGTCACCTTCCAACAGCCGGTGACCGGCAAAACAACAATTTATTGCGCCACCTGCCACGGCGAGCACGAGGGCGCCTCTCACGATCTGGCGGCGGTTTCCAATGCGCGCTGCCAGACCTGCCACGTGGCCAAATTCGGCGCCTTCGCCGCGACGCATCCTGAGTTTACCGATTATCCCTATGAGCGCCGCCCGCGGATCATCTTCGATCACCAGACGCATTACCGAAAATACTTTCCGGATGCGTCGAAGATGGCCGCCGACCCTCGATCGGTTCCGAAGGAATGCACCGATTGCCACGTGCCTGGCGCGCGACAGAGGTTCATGCAAGTCAAGTCGTTCGATGCCGTCTGTGCAAGCTGTCATCGGGGCGACGTCCGCGGGACGACAGTCATGGGTCCCAAGGGCATCGAATTTCTCGCCGTGCCCGGCCTGGACGTAGACACGCTGCGCAAACGCGGCATCGACATCGGCGAATGGCCGGAAGATGCCGATGCAGGGCTGACGCCCTTCATGCGGCTGCTGCTCGACTTCGAGGGTGGCAAGGTGGCCGACGGCGTGGCCGGGCTCGACTTGCTTGACCTGCGCAAAGCCAGCAAAGCCGATCTCGCCAAGGTCGCGGCGCTGGCTTGGGCCGTCAAACGGGTCTTCCGCAAGCTCGAAACGACCGCGCTGCCGACCGCTCTCGGTTTGTCCGGCAGCGGCGCTAAACCTGATCCGACCCTCAGTGCCGAGCTGACTGGAGCCTTTCCGCATGCGGTGATCGTGGCGGCAAATCGGGCCTGGTTCCCCAACTTGCAGGACGACCTGCAGCGCCACGACAAGAACGAGCCGACGCACAGCTTCAAGCCGCCGGCGAAGGTGAGAGCGGTCAAGCCCCCTGCGCCGCCTGCGCCCGGCGCCAAGGGCTCCCATGTTGTCCCCGCCCCGTCCGCGCTCACGAAATCAAACGAAGATATCCTTGCGCCATCGGCACCGGCAAAATCGGACGACGATATCCTTGCACCTTCCGCGCGGGCGAAATCCTCAGACAATATCCTTGCGCCGTCCGCCTCCCCCAAGTCGGGCAGCGCCGACAGCCTACTCGGCGGCCCCGATCAGTCCGGCAGTCCTCTAATGCCGCAAAACGGCGCGGCGTCGAAACCTACCAACGCCGCCACGCCAATACCAAAGCCGTTCGATCCGGAAGCCTGGGCGGCGTTCGGCGGTTGGTATCGTCAGAACTTCACCATCCGCTACCGGCCGGCGACGCATACCGATGGATTCCTGAAGGCTTGGCTGGACTTTTCCGGGCATGCCCGCCACTCGAAGCATGCGGCCGTGCTCGCGGCGATCTTTGCACGGCTTTCGGGCAAGGACGCGATCGGCCGATGTACCAAATGCCATAGCATCGACAGTGACGCTGGTATGAAGATCGTCGCCTGGCGGCCGTTCAACGCCGACCGGGTCAAAAAACGATTCACGACCTTTTCACACAAGCGGCACATCGCCGCGGTCGGTGAAAAAGGCTGTCAAGCCTGCCACGTTCTGAAGCAGGGAGGCGACGAATTCTTGCAGACGTATTCGCAGGGCACTCCCAGCAATTACACGCCGAATTTCAAGCCAATGAAAAAGGCGCTGTGCGCGCGCTGCCATGCCCAGCAGACCGCCTGGCAGGCGTGCACCCTCTGCCACAACTACCACGTCGAAATCGACGCGCGCGCCACGAGCATGGACCGCTCGCGAACGCGCCCTCCATAGCGCGGTGGCGAGTGGGCGGCTTCGCCAGTGGCTACTGACGATTTTCCTGTAGGGCTCGGGTTGCGAGGCACCAACGCAAACGGAGAAACCACCGATGACCGACCCGATGATGTCCCTTCGCACGCTCGTGGAGTGGAGCGGCCAGTGCCGAGCGCGCGAAGGCGCTCGATCCTGCGCTGTCGCCGGATGCGAAGGCGGCGCGGGAGGCGATGGTGGGCGCTGAAGGGATCGAACCTTCGACCTCTCCCGTGTGAAGGGAACGCTCTCCCGCTGAGCTAAGCGCCCGCCCGTTCGGCCGGGGGATATAAGGAGTGCCGCAAAGGGGTGTCAAGCGAGCCGGGCAGGCGGCAGGCTTTATTGCGGCTTGTCGCTCTGCGGCACCCGCGAGGCGGCGGTCTGCAAGGCGCGGATGCGGTCGGCTAGGTCGCCGCCCCCGGCGGCCGGCTCGACATGCGTGATGTCGCCGTTGGTGGTTTCGGCCGGCACCCGGTCGCGCGCGGTCTCCGCCGCCAGAATGGTGTCGATCGGCGAATTGGGGCCCTCCAGCGTGGAAGCGAGCCGCGCCACTTCCGCCGCCACATCGTTGATGCGCTCGCGCAGCAGCGAGTTTTCCACCCGCTCGGAGGCCCAGGCCTCCTCGCTCTCGCGCTTCATCGTGGCGAGGTCGCGAACTAGCCGGTCGCGTTCGCCCTTGGTGCGGTCGAGCTGGGCGGTCAGCTGTGCATTCTCTGCCTTGAGTTTCTCGTTCGCCGAGCGGGCGCGGTTGTCGAGCTCGGCGATCGCCGCGCGTAGGTCGCCCTCGGTCTTGCGCGCGGCGTCGACCTCGGCGCGCGACTGGTTAAGCTCGACTTCGGTCTGGGTCAGCACGCGCGACTGCTCGCCGAGGCGGGTCTCCAGGTCCTGGGCGCGGCGCCCGAGCAGTTGCGCTTGCGAGCTCTGCGCGGCCAGCTGCTGCTCGAGGTCGCGCACGCGGTGGCCGAGATTTTCGACCTTGCCGCGCTCTTGGTCGAGCTCCTTGCTGGCGGCCTGCAAGGCGAGCTGCTCAGCGTCGCGGCGGTCTTCCGCCTGTTTCAGCTCATTGCCGGCCTCTGTGAGCCGCTCCTTTAGCGCGTCGACCTGGGTCTTGAGTGCGACCAGCTCGACCTTTTGCGCCTCGGCGAAGCTCGACCGCTCATCGAGGTCGCCGGTCACCTTGGTGAGCTCGGCTTGCTTGTCGGTCAAGGCGCGCTGGGCGTCGTGCATGGCACTGGTCTTGGTGGTGATCTCGTCCTCGGTTGCGCGCAACTGGTCGCGCAGCGCCTTGTCGCGCGCCTCCAGCGCGAAAATGGTGGCGGTCTTCTCGCCCAGCTCGATCTTGAGCCGGTTTATGGCGTCGCCCTTCTTGCCGAGGTCGGCGAGCTGGCTGGTGGTCTTGTTCTTGAGCTGGTCGACGCTCATCTCCAGCCGCCGCGTCGACATGGCGAATTCGGCGCGCAGCTGGTCCTTGTCGGCCTGGATCTCCGCCATCGACATGGGCGTCGCCGCCTCCATCTGCCGTATGGTCAGCCGCACCGCGCGGGAATGGACGAGGGGGATCACGACCAGCCCGATCAGGGCCGCGAACAGGAACCCGATCCCGAAATACATGATCGGTTCGATCATTTGGACGACGCCTCCAGCACAACCCTTGCCCGCATAACCCCGCGCCGACAGGGCGCGCGCACGCCGGGGCCAGCGCTCGCCCAGACTAACCTAAACCCGCCGCCCGCGTCAGCGGGCGCGGCATCATTGTTTCCGTTTTATTTGCGCAGGCCTCGGCAACCCCGCCGCGTCAGAACGGGTTCCAGGTCGCTTTCGGGGTGAATTTGAGATAGCCGATATTGGCGCCCAGCCGGAAGCCGACGCCGGAGCGGATCGGCACCACCACGATATTGTTGGCGGTCAGCGCCGTCATGCCGAAGCCGCCGATGAAATAGGCCGAGCCGTCGATGCCGGCGAAGCGCTGATAGATCGCGTCGGTGGACGGCAGGCTGTAGACCAGCATCATGGTGCGCGCGCCCTCGCCGCCGGTGTCGAAGCCGACTGAGGGCCCTTCCCAGAACACGCGGCGGTCGCCGGCATTGCGGGTGTAGAGCTTGCCGTCGCCGTAGCGCAGGCCCACCACGAAGGCGCCGCCGCCTTCCTGCCCCAGCACGTAGCCGTTCGGCTCGCCGAACTTGCTGAACGCCTTCTGCACCACCAGCGCCAGTCCGCGCGACACCGTGCCGAAGAAATGGTGCCCGGCCAGGATGATCTCGTTGACCGAGAAGGTGTCGTGGTGCGCCGGGACCGGTCTGTCCTGGGCGGCGGCCGTGGTGGCGCCAAAGGCGATCAGGCACAGCGTCAAGGCCGCAAGCCTTAAAGTGGCGCGCATCGAATGCTCCATGATTGTGATGTCCCCGCCCGCTTAACGGGTTGCTCACGCCGGTGGCCTTAGTGTGGCGGCGCAAGCAGTCCGAATCGGTGCCATAGTCGTCCGCAACTATGACCCCAGCACGGCAACGAAGGAAGCTGCGCTTGGTGCGCTCGGTGTCCTTGGCCGCCAGCCTGCTGCTCGGCCTCGCCGCGGGCGGTACCGCGCCACCATGGGCGCCGGGTGTCGGCGAACCCGTGGTGGTCAATGCCAATACCGGGTTCGCCATCAACGATTCGATCCGGTCGCCTATTTTCCCGACCATAAGCCGGAGATCGGCCGCGCCGATCTGGAACTGCGCATCGACGGCCATGTCTGGCGCTTCGTCAATTCGGGCAACCGGGCCGCCTTCCGGGCCCACCCGGAAGTCTATGCGCCGCGCTTCGGCGGCTACGATCCGGTGGCGCTGGCGCGCGGCGTCTCGGTGCCGGGCCATCCTATGTACTGGTCGGTGACCGGCGAGCGGCTTTATCTTTTCTACAGCGCCAAGGCGCGCGCGCAATTCCTCGCGCATCCCGGCCGCATCATCGCGGCGGCGGCGCGCAAATGGCCCGCGGTCGCAGCGACCATCAGGCGCTAGACCGACTTCGCCTTCGCCGCGTCGCCCCAGGCGATGAACGCCGGAATGCGGAAGTTCTTTTCCACATGGCCGTAGGTGAGCGCCGCGCCGTGCGGATCGGTCACCACGCCGCCGGCGGCGGCGATCAGCGCGTGGCCGGCGGCGACGTCCCATTCGCAGGTGGTGGCGAGCCGCGGATAGACGTCGGCGGTAGCATCCGCCACCTGGCAGAACTTAATGGCCGAGCCGCTCGGCATGGGCGTGAGCGGCCCGAGCCGCTTGAGGAAAGCCTCGGTATCGGAATCGAGATGCGAGCGGCTCACCACCGCCACGCCGCCCGCCGCCGGCCAGGCCCTGGTCTTGATCGCCTGCGGCCGGTCGGCGCCGTCATCGGTGAGCCGCAGCCGCTCGGCGCCGTGGCCGGTGACGCCGCGCCAGACCTGTCCGCGCGCCGGCGCCGCGATGATGCCGGCGATCGGCGTGCCGCCGCGCACCACCGCCAGATTGACGGTGAACTCGTCGCGCCCGGCGAGGAACTCCTTCGTGCCGTCGAGCGGATCGGCCATGAGAAAGCAGCCGCCGAGCGCCGGCGCCGCCTCGCGCCCGCTCTTTTCCTCCGACACCGCCGGCACGCCGGGCAACAGCGCGGCCAGGCCTTCGAGGATGGCCGCTTCCGCCGCCTCGTCGGCGGCGGTGACCGGCGACTGGTCGGCTTTGATCTGGCGGCCCACGGTGTCCGGCGAGAAATCGCGGATCACGGACGCCGCGCGTGCGACGATTTTGGTGAGGTCGTCCATGAGGGCGGCCGCGCGGGCCGGCGGAATGTCGAGATCGGCGGCCAATTCGGAGGCTCCTTCGCTCTGGTTTGTCGGGGTTGCATTCTTTTTGCGTTCTTGGCGCTGCTGCGCTCGCGGTGTATCACGCCGGGCAGCCGGCGCGGCAACCGATTCGCCGGTGATATGGCACGCACAGTGGAGACCCGTCCATGGCCGCATCCTCCATCGAAGCGCTCGACCTCGCCGCCTTGCTGTGCTCGCGCGTCTGCCATGACCTGATCAGTCCGGTCGGCGCCATCATCAACGGGCTGGAGGTGATGGAGGAGGAAAAGGACGAGGCGACCCGCACCTTCGCGCTCGACCTAATCAAGAAGAGCTCCAACACCGCCTCCGCCAAGCTGCAGTTTGCTCGCATCGCCTTTGGCGCCGCCGGCTCGGCCGGCGCGCAGATCGACACCGGCGACGCCGAGAAGGTGGCGCGCGGCTTCTTCGAGGACGACAAGACCAAGCTTACCTGGAACCTGACGCGCGTGCTGCTGCCGAAGAACCGGGTCAAGCTGCTGCTCAACCTGCTGCTGATCGCGGGCCATGCCATCCCGCGCGGCGGCACCCTCACAGTCGATGCCCTCGGCGAGGGCGAGAGCATGGGCTTCAAGGTCACCGCCGCCGGCACCAATGCCAAGGTGGCGCCTGCCACCGCCGCGCTGCTCGCCGGCGACGCCGGGAAGGAGACGCTGGACGCTCATCGCATCCAACCGTTCTATGCCGGCCTCCTGGCCAAGGAATGCGGCGTGACGCCGGTCATGGTCATGGACGGCGAGGCGGTGGTGGTGAGCGCGCAGTAATGTGATTGCTTGAGGGTCGAAATCTTTGGCGTGAACGGATTAACGCCAGCTGCAGCCTTATCGGCCTGACCCTTGGGCGCCATGCGAGCAGAGATAGATCTCTGCCTTGAGAACCATGGTGCGGGTCGAGACACCAATCCGCCCCTTCATGACGGCTCCTTCCGGCTAGCCTTCGTTTCGAGCGCGCGCTTGAGCACTCGCGCCATCCGATCGCTGAAGGCGCGCGGGTCGTCAGGGCGCTCACCGTCGAGAATCCGCGCTTCTTCGAACAGCAGATGCGCTGCGTCCTCCTTCAAGGCTATGTCCTCATCGGTGAGCGACGAGATCAGCCCGACAACCTTGTGCCGCGGATTGACCTCAAGGATTGGCTTGGCCGTCGTCATCAGGCGGCCAGCGCCGGCGAGAATCTTTTCGAGCTGCCGGTCCGGACCATGTTCGGGCGCGACCAGGCAGACGGCGCTATCGGTCAAGCGGCCGGAAAGCCGGACGTCCGAGATGGCTTCGCCCAAAGTCTCCTTCATGAAGCCAAGAAGCGCGCTGACGGATGGCTCGACCTGCCGCCCTGCCTCCTGCTTGGCGTCGAGCAGCGGAATGAGCGCCAAGTCTGCCGCGCCTTGCGTCACCGACTTGAAGGGCTTTCCTTCGAAGGAAACGCCCGACGTCACCCAGAAACTGTCGACCGGGTCGGTGAGAAGGAGCACCTCGACGCCACGCGCTCGAAAGCCTTCGAGATGAGGGGACGCTTCGAGGCGGGCGAGTTCGTCGCCCGCCAGATAATAGATCGCGGTCTGGTTCTCCTTCAGCGCGCCGACGTAGTCTTTCAGGCTTCGCCAGGAGGCGGATGACGCCGTCGTCTTGAAGCGCGACAGTGCCAGCAGCGCGTCGCGTCGCTCGAAATCGTCGTAAATGCCTTCCTTCAGAACGACGCCGAAGTTCGCCCAGACCTTGGCGTACGTCTCCGGTTCGTTCTCCGCCAGCTTTTCGAGCTCGCTCAAGATGCGCCCGGTGACGCCCTTCTTGATGGCCGCGAGCAGCGGACTCTCCTGGATCATCTCGCGCGAGACGTTGAGCGGCAGGTCGGCGGAGTCGACGATCCCGCGCACAAAGCGCAGAGAGCGCGGCAGCATCTCAGCCTCGTCCGTAATGAAAACGCGCCTGACGTAGAGCTTGATGCGCCCGGTTCGATCCGGATCGAACAGGTCGAACGGCCGCGCACCGGGAATGAAGACCAGTGCCGTATATTCCTGCCGCCCCTCGGCGTGGAAATGGATGGTAAGCGCCGGCTCATCGAACTGACCCGCCGCGCTGCAGTAAAAGTCGGTATAGGCCTCGGCGGAGATGTCGGATTTCGGCTTGGTCCACAGCGCGGAGCCGTCGGCGACTTCGGCGGGCTCGCCGCCAGGCTTGTCGACGATTGTGATCGGCCCCGGCACGTGGCCCGACTGCATCTTGACAATGCGCTCCAGCGCGGAACGCTCGGTGTACTGCTTGGCGTCCTCCGTCAGATGGAGAACGACGCGCGTGCCGCGCTCCGGGGCGTCCGCGGCGGCAGCCGGCGCGATCGTGAAGGTGCCCTTGCCTTCCGACGACCACTGCCAGGCCTCGTCCGTGCCGGCGCGGCGGGAGAGCACGTCGACCCGGTCGGTCACCATGAAGGCCGAGTAGAAGCCCACCCCGAACTGGCCGATCAGGGCGCCGGCCGCTTCGCCGCTCTGGCCGGCCTCGATCCTCTCCATAAAGGCCTTGGTGCCGGAATGCGCGATCGTGCCCAGGGCCTGCACCAGCTCGTCATGGCTCATGCCGATGCCGTTGTCCTCGACCGCCAGGAGACGGTTGTCCGCGTCGATCGTCAGATTGATGCGGAGCGCCGGGTCGTCGGCCAGCAGTGCCGGCTCCGCGATCGCCTCATAGCGCAGCCTTTCACAAGCGTCGGCGGCGTTGGAAATCAGCTCGCGCAGGAAAACATCCCGGTCAGAATAGACCGAGTGCACCATCATATGCAGCAGCTTTGCTACGTCGGCCTCAAAGGCTCTGGTTTCGTTCGCTTTTTCCTCAGCAGCAGTCATTGCGAGCAGGTCCCCAGTTACCTCTAGCAGCAGATGAAATGGGAAACGAATTTTGGCGTTCAAGGTGTTCGAGTAAAGGTAAACCCAGCGCCCCGGCAGCTCTCCATGCCAGCGTGTGGGGTTTGCAGTACCTCACGGAAACTTCCATCTTGAGCCTAAGCACACCATTCGCTCTGTGGGGGATGGATCTGCCCCGAATTTCGCGAATGCCGCTTATGGCCCATCTCATCACTTCGCGACATGCGGCATTTCTGTTGCTTTGGGATCCGTAGCGAAGCGGATATTGGCGCGTACCGGATTAACGGCACGTGCCCTGGAAATCGGGGCAACTGTCTTGCTAGGGCCAGCGGCTCGGGCCGTTAACGCGCGGTTAAGACCCGGCCGGCGTAGACGGCGCGGGCGCTGGCGCTCAGGCCGATGCCGTCGCAGGTGCTGCTGATCGACGCCTCCACCGGCGGCCCGCACGCGCTCAACGCCGTGCTCGCCGGCGTGATCGCGCGCGCCGGTACTGATCACCCAGCACATGCCGCCCACCTTCAACACCCTCCTAGCCGAGCACCTGGAGCGCGTCGCCCAATGCCCGGTGCACGAGGGCCGCGACGGCGAGCCGGTGAAGGCCGGCTGCATTTATATCGCCCCCGGCGGCCGCCACATGAAGGTCGCCCGCCGCGACACCGGCACCGCGGTAATCGAGATTGACGACGGCCCCCGGGCCGTACAACGCTCCACCCCAGGGCGAATGGTTTTGATCGGTGAGTAATGCCGCCATCTATCGAAAAGTGAGAGGTATTGGACATCGAGATCCCTGAGTACGACGGGATAAGCCATCCGTTTTCGAAAGGGCAGATACCGAAATTCTATAAAGAGATTTCCGACACCGCTGAAGGGAAAACACCTCGGACACATTTTTTCCCCGCCGGCGCGCATAGCAGGCGCAAAGGCACCGATCAAGGTGAGATGGCACAACGGTTTCGAGGAATTCCCGAACTCCGAATCAGAACCGGGGCAGCTCAAATCCCGCCAGCTTCTCGCTCTCGTCCCAGAGCCGCGATGCCGTCCCGTCATCTTGGGCTACGGCGTCGGGCGCTCGCTCGCAACATTTATCGAAGTACCTTCCGCTGATGCCGTCGAGTTTGGGGGAGGACGCGACGTAGACCGGAGTTTCGGCGCCGCGGCGGACCGAGGTCGCCGCGACCAACTTGCCGATCGCGATCCCGAGGCGCCAGACGCCACGGTTATTGTCGCCGAAGCCGGTGGCGACGAAGCCTGGGTGCAAACAATTCGCCGTGACGCCGGTGCCGCGAAGGCGCCGCGCCAGCTCGCGGGTGAACAGGATGTTGGCGAGCTTCGAGCGTTGATAGGCTTTCCAGCCGCCGTAGCCCCGGGAGCATTGCAGGTCCTCGAAGTCAAGGCGCGCCCCACGATGCGCTTCAGACGCCACATTGACGACGCGCGCTGGTGCCGAGGCGATCAACCGCGCGCGCAGTAGTGCCGTGAGCCGAAAGTAGCCCATGTGGTTGAGGGCGAAAGTGAGCTCGAGTCCGTCAGGGGTGGTCTTGCGGTCGGCATATATCGCACCGGCATTGTTGAGCAGAACGTCGATCCGCGCTGCTGTCCCGAGCAGCGCGTCCGCGAGACGGGTGATCTCGTCAGGTCGCGAGAGATCGGCGTAGTGCATCTCGACGGCCGCGCCAGACATCTCCGCGCGCAGTCGGGCGAGGGCAGCTCTGCCCTTGTCGCGATTGCGACCGACTAGCACAAGCCGAGCGCCGCGCGCGCCAAGTCGCGCCGCTGCTTCAAGCCCGATGCCGCCAGTGGCGCCAGTGATAATGCAGGTCTTCCCCTTCATGCTCGACTTCGTCTTCTGCCCGCCCCAACCGTGCCTCCGGCTTCCCCTCAATCCGCTCGCACGGTGACGGGCTTCGCCTACTGCGGCACCGTCATAAGTTCGAGTATGTGGCCGTTCGGGTCTTTGAAATAGAGTCCACGGCCTCCATTCCAGTCATTGAGCTTGCCGTCATCGAGGCTCCAGGGGGCGCTGCCATAGCTGAGCCCCGCCTCCTTGATGCGCCCGAAGATGGAGTCGAACTCGGCGTCGCTGACGTGGAAGGCGTAGTGGTGACTGCCGAACGAGACGTCGTCGTCGAACAGGAGCGTCAGACTGTCGTTAACCCGAACTGGTGCGAAATGGCCGCTTCCTGCATCAAACGGTAAGCCGAAGATGTCGCCAAAAAACCGCGCGGCGGCTATTTTGTCACGAGCCGGCACGATGGTGTGGTTTAGGACGATGGTCATAGCACGCTCCTATCGCGGCCGTAATGACCCCCAGTTTAACGACCTGTTTCGTACGAAATAGGAGTTTTCGGGCCGGAAAGCGCTTGACCGTCATTCGGAGCTCACGGTCCGCCCCATAATGGGTTCTCCTGGCTCATTCGCCGCTCGACGGAAGCGCTCCGCTGCATTAGACCGAAGGCCATGAAACAGGACGCGAAACCCGCCGCCCCCGATCGCGCCAGCCAAGCTACGGAGCCGCGTACGGGAGTCGCGCGGCAGCAGTTTGCATCCGACAATTATGCGGGGGTCTGCCCCGAAGCGCTGGCGGCGCTGGGCCGCGCCAATGAGACCGGCCACGAGCTCGCCTATGGCGAGGACAGCTGGACGCAGATGGTGTGCGACCGCATTCGCGATCTGTTCGAAACCGATTGCGAGGTTTTCTTCGTGTTCAGCGGTACGGCAGCCAATGCGCTCGCGCTCGCTTCGCTGTGCCAATCCTACCACTCCGTCATCTGTCACGAACTGTCGCACATAGAGACCGATGAGTGCGGCGGTCCGGAATTCTTCTCCAATGGCTCCAAGCTGCTGACGGCGGAGGGGCCAGATGGTAAGCTCACGCCGGAAGCCGTCGAGCGCCTAGTGACGCGGCGCAGCGATATCCATTACCCAAAGCCGAAGGCCGTGTCGGTCACCCAGGCAACGGAGGTGGGTACCGTCTATTCCATCGATGAGCTGCAGGCCATCGCCTCGATCGCCAGGCGACGTGACTTGCGCGTACACATGGACGGGGCACGTCTGGCGAACGCCGTGGCGGCGCTCGGCGTCAGCCCCGCGCAGATCACCTGGCGGGCGGGCGTAGACGTGCTGTGCCTCGGCGGCACCAAGAACGGCCTCGCCATTGGCGAGGGTATCATCTTTTTCAAGCGCGAGCTGGCGCAGGAGTTTGCCTACCGCGTCAAGCAATCGGGTCAACTCGCTTCCAAGATGCGCTTCATCTCGGCGCCCTGGCTGGGCCTTCTCGAAGGTGACGTCTGGCTGCGCAATGGGGCGCACGCCAATGCCATGGCTAGGCGGCTTCACGACGCGATCAAGAACCTTCCCGGGCTCGCGATCATGTTTCCGCAGCAGGCCAATGCCGTTTTTGTGCGCATGCCGCAGCCGGTTGAGACGCAGCTCCGCGAGCGCGGTTGGCGATTCTACTCCTTCATCGGCTCGGGCGGCTGTCGGCTAATGTGCGCCTGGGACACGTTGCCCGAAACCGTCGATCGCTTCGCCGAGGACATTGCGGATATTTGCTGCCGCGCCGGCTAAATCGCTTTTCACAGGAGTCGCGCGAGTCTTGCGCCAATCGTTGAGGCCGCCGCCCGCGAGCTCGGGCTGGCACTGCTGGGCAGCCTTCATTCGGACGCATCTGGCGCTACTGGCCGCGAGCGATTTCTTCACGGCGTAGATGCTGACGAGCCTAACGCGCGCTAAAGTGGGCGGGCTGGCGCCCTAATAAGCGGGCGGGTGCGGCGCCAGCCCTAACCACCGACTCAGTGGCTAAAGCCATTTTATGATAGGCTTCGGCATCGGTCACAGCGCAGCGCATTTTCCTCCCTTGTTGCCGGCCGGCCCATCAGGCGCAGAAGAACCTCCACAGTTGCCACGCGAAAAACACGCTAGTCAGACCGCACACGTAAACCTCAATCCAGACGAGGCCGCAGCGTATGGCTAGTTCAGTAGACATTGGCGACTCCCTGGATCGGCAGGCCGGTGCCGAACTACTTTATTACAATTGTCCTACTTGTTGCCGCCGGCACGCTGTGATGGTTAATCGGGAACCTTGACCCCAGCGCATTACGCTGGCCCCGACGCTCTACCAACCCAAATATGCCGGTATCGCCGGCCGCATGTGCGCGCAGGGCGCCACCGGCGGCAGCCTGATGCCGCCCGTGATGGACTCGGCCGCCTTCATAATGGCCGAATACACCGGCATCGATTAGGTCGACATCGCCAAGGCCGCGTTCCTGCCGGCGCTGCTCTACTACATCGGCGTTTTCTCGCAGGTTCATTTCCGCGCCTACGGTCTCGGCTCGCTCAGCAAGGATCAGATTCCGAAATTCATGGCGACGTTGCGTAAAGGCGGACTGCTCATCATTCCGATGGCCGTGCTGGTCTGGGCGCTGCTCGCCGGGTACACGCCGACCATGGTCGCGATGTTCGGGACGCTGTCGGTGATCGTCGTCGCCATGTTCCGCGCCCAGACCCGCATCGGCCTCGTGACCGCGTACAAGGTGCTGGCGGAGACCGCCATGCGCATGGTGCCGGTGGCGGGCGCTTGCGCGGCGGCCGGCCTGGTCATCGCGGGTCTCACCATGACCGGGCTTTCCGGCAAGTTCGCCCACCTGGTCTATATGGTCACCGGCGCCAATGTGTTTCCGACCCTGGTGTTGTCGGCGGC